>SKZJ01000166.1 GCA_007127425.1 Wenzhouxiangella sp. | reverse complement strand
GGGCCGCCGAGCAGCAGCGGCGGGCCCGCACCGTGATCCTGGTGCTGTCATCTGCGCTGCTGGTGCTGGTGGTCATCATGCTGGTGGGCGCCCTGCGCGGGCGTCGCCATTTCCGCTACCTGTCGCGCCACGACCCGCTCAGTGGTCTGGCCAACCAGGGCTGGTTCCTGCAGCGGGCCGAGGCGATGCTCGAGGACGCTCGTGAGTCCGATGGCCGGGCCTGCCTGATTATGGCCGATATCGATCATTTCAAGCGTATCAACGACCGTTACGGTCACCTGGTCGGCGACGGGGTGATCGGGCAGGCGGCGCGTCACCTGAGTGAGACATTCGGTGATGATGCGCTGGTCGCGCGGGTTGGCGGCGAGGAGTTCGGCATCCTGATGCCGACTGATGAGATTGGCGAGGTCATCCGCTGCATTGAACGCTTCCAGCAGGAGGGGCGGCAAGCGGGCCGATCCGATGATCCCCCTTTCACGCTCAGCTTCGGCGTGGCCTGCCTGCGCGACGGCGACACGTTGTCGCAACTTCGTACCCGCGCCGACCAGGCGCTCTACGAGGCCAAGCGCACCGGACGCGACCGGTATGTCATCTTCGACAAGTAGGAAGCGGGTACCGAATTTTGTCGGGGTTCGACCTGAGGTCTTGATCAGTCCGGCAGTAGCGCCAATTTCCCCAGGGTGCGCCCGGATTCCAGGCGTCGCTGGGCTTCGGCGGCGCGGGCGAGCGGAAAGGTCTCGACCGGCAGCGGCACGAGGTCGCCTCGCTCAAAGCGTTCCAGCAGCCAGTGCATTCCGGTCTGCATCGTCGGGGCATGGGACTGCAGGAAGCTCAGGTTGGCGGCCAGCACGCTGCGGTTGCTTTGCGTCATCTGCATGGGGTTGAAACGCGGGGTTCTAAGCCAGTCCCTGGCCAGCCTGAGCCAGTTGAGGCGTCCGGTTCTCGGCAACATGCTGGCAAAGCCGTAGACCATGAGCCGTCCGGTCGGCGCGAGGTGTTCGAAACTTTGTTTCAGCGTACTCACGCCATTGGCGTCAAAGACGGCGTGAAACCCCTCGGGGGCAAGTCTTTTGGCAGCCGCCCACAACGGTTCGCGTGACTTGTCGATGACTGCATCGGCGCCCATCGAACGGGCATGGTCGATCTTGTGCGAGGCGCCGACCACGCCGATCACCCGTGCCTGGCAGAGGCGCCCGAGCTGCAGCAGGGCCGAGCCGACGCCGCCGGCGGCCGAGTGCACCAGCCAGGTTTCCCCCGGCTCGGGATGAAGCTGGCGATGCACCATCCACCAGGCGGTCAGAAAGACGGTCGGCACGGTGGCGGCCTGGATGAAGTCGAGAGCGGTGGGCCTGGCGAATACGCCTTCGGCGGGCAGCGTTACATGGCTGGCGTAACCGTTGAACAGGGTCAGTCCGATGACTTCGTCGCCGGGGCACCACGACTGAACCCCCTGGCCGACCGATTCGATGGTACCGGCGACTTCGAATCCGGGAGTGATCGGGTAGCCGTGGAGCTTTCTGGCAGAGGCATACAGCCCCATGCGGATGATGCCGTCGGCATAGTTGACGCCGCAGGCCCGGGTGCGGATGACCACCTCACCGGGGCCGGGGGATGGATCGGGTCCGCTGGCCCATTCGAGCACCGAGTAGTCACCGGGCTTGCGGATGACGATACGATTCATGTCGGCCGCGCAACCCGCTCCCGCCCGGCAATCACTCTTCTTCGTCCCAGCCGTAGTCGAAAGTGATTTCTTCGTCGGCGACAATGTCGCGAGTGGCGTATAGGTCGGTCCCCCACCAGTCGGCGTTGGGCTCGGACGAGTGGTTGAGAAAACGCATCTCGTTCTTGCCGTCGACTCCTTCCCAGCGCTCGTTGTCCTCGTTCCACAGCCACAGCACATGCATGCCGTTATCCTGAGTGGCTGGTCCCTCGTAGGTGCCGATGTAGTCGTCGAGGGCAATGTCGTGGCGTGCGAACAGGCCGCGGCCGTGAATGGGGGATTCGCCTACGTAGGCCTGGGGGTTGTCGTCGTATCGTTTGTTTTTCATGGGCTGGATGCCGGGGCGAGTTTTCCGGTGATCGGGTCGGTATTGATGTGGGTGCAGCGAACGACAGGTTCGGACCTGCGGGCGGTGAGGTCCCGCTCGATTGGGCCTGCCGCCTCGGGGCGTAACGGGTAGAGATGCATCATCCGTCCGTCTTCGACCACGGTCCAGGCCACCAGTCCGAGGTCGGGATGCCGGTGCACGGTCAGGCCGTCGGGGTGGCCGGTCTCTCCGGCCGTCTCGATCATCATCTGCTGGGCTCGGTCGAAGGTCACCGGCTCACGGGCTTGTGCCTGCCATGCCACGCCGTGGGCGTCGAGCATGGCGGCAAGTGTACGAAACGCCCGGGTCCACAATACGTAATCGATGTCACTTCCGGCGGCCTGGTCGTGGCCGACGAACTGCACGTCGATCCGCTTTTTCCCGGATTGCCAATGCGCCTCCAATCCTGCGGGCAGGTCGAAATCATGATTGGTGGTGTCGGCCAGCAGCAACTGTTCAATGACCGGCCAGAAGCCGCCCAGGCCGGCACTGTCGAGTTGCACGTGTTGCAGCGCGATCAGGTCGTTGGCGGTCAATAGCTGGCCGTGGACCGAGGCGATGCCGGCGGACGCCTGCAGCAGCGCTCGGGCCGGCGGGTCGATCGATCCGGTTTCGAACAGTTCGTTTTCGAGTGTCGACTCGATGGTCTCGGCCAGTTCGGCGGGACAGGTGAGCAGAAGCGGCAGGACGATGAATTGCCCGAGAGGCGGTGAGTCGGGTGGCTGAAGGGCCATATGCGGCATGCGTCCGGCGCGCGCGCCGAAGGCCACGACCTGCGGGCGAAATCCCGATTGTCGCGACAGGTTGTCGACAAGCTCTTCCAGCGCCGGCCAGGCCGGCAGGCCGGGCCGCAGCAACTCGTTGGGTTCGAACAGGCCGGCGCCGACGGTCAGGAGGGTCTGGTCGGCCGACGGCAATACGCGCGCCAGGTCGGTGGCCAGGTGCCCGGCCAGTTCGCTGGCCTGGTCGCGGTTCAGGGTGCGGGTCGGTTGGGCCCCGGATTCGATTTCCAGCCCGACCGCGAGGCGGATATGATGCAATGTCTGATTCATCTGGGTACGGAGCTGTCGGTTTGACTGATCATGAGGTGCACTGGACGGTGCAGCGTTTTGACGAGATTGCATCGCGTCATTTCTATTCCATTCTGGCGGCCCGGGTGGCAGTCTTCGTGGTTGAACAGGATTGTCCCTACCAGGATATCGACGGGCTGGATTTCACCGCGCTGCATGTAACGGCGCGCGATGGCGACGACAGCGTGCTCGCCTATGCCCGCATCCTGCCGCCTTCCACGCGATTCCCCGAGCCGTCCATCGGACGCGTGCTGACGGCCATGCCGGCGCGCGGCACCGGCCTGGGGCGAGCGCTGATGGATAAGTGCCTGGTCGTGGCCGAAGAACGGTTCCCGGGCCAGCCGCTGCGAATCTCGGCGCAGCAGTACCTGGAAGCGTTCTACCGCAGCCTGGGATTCGAAACCGTACACGGGCCGTATCCCGAGGACGGGATTCCGCACCTCGAGATGCTCAGGCCGGCGCTCTCAGAACAGTGAGAACGGTGACTTCCGGCGACCGCCGCCGCCACCGCGTCGACGCCGCCGCATGCGCGAGAGCAGGGCCTGTTCACGTGCCTTGAGAAAGTCGCCACGCTGCAGTTCGTCGGGGTCCATGCCGCGGCGCTTGGCCTCGTGCTCGCGGTAATCGACAAAGTCCCGATAGGCTTCGATTTCCGGTGTCAGCTCGCGGCAGAGCAATTCGACCATGATGGCGTCGTCGAGAAAACCGACGCCGGGCAGGTGGTCGGGAATCAGGTCCTCGGGGTTGTTGAAGTAGGCCAGGGCGGCCAGAACGCGGCGCTGGCCGACTTCCTTCATGCCCCAACCTTCATCTTCGAGCATGTCGATGAGGACCTGCAATTGCCCCAGGCGATCGCGGATGTAGTCGGAGCCGACCTTCTCGTCCACCTGCTTGAGCAACTGGCGGGCGTTATCGATGATTACCTCGCGTTCCTGCTCCTCGGTGTTTTCCATGGCTTTGCGAGCCATGGAACGGAAGCGTTCGAGGTCTTTGTCGGTGAATTCAAGCGTAATGCGCAGACTCATGGAATGTTCCTTGGCTTGTTCGGAAAACGGCAAGCGTTAAAAGGCATAGCGTAGATGTCGACAGTCGGGGCGTCAATGGTTACGTTGGCTGGTCGACGATTCATGCAGCGGCAATGAACAGGCCGATGCAGGCACCCAGTCCGACCAGCCAGGCCAGCGAGCGCGCCAGGTGTACATCAGCCAGGTAGCAGCCCGCATAAACAATGCGGGCGGCGATGAACACGATGGCGATGGTGTCGGCGGTGGCCTGCTCGGTGCCGGCGATGTGGGCGATGATAACTGCGGCGGCAAACAGGGGAAAAGCTTCGAAGCTGTTCTGCTGCGCCCACCAGGCGCGCTTGCGAAAGCCGGTGACGGTTTCGTACCACTCGCGCGGTCGGCGGTTGTTGAAACTGCGATCACCGGCCTTGGCGATACCGGCCAGGGCAAAGGGAAACAGGGCGGCAATCAGCACACACCAGAAAGCGATGGTCATGGATCAATTCCTTCCAATAACTGAATCAGTGAAAGAGTACGACATGGTCGACCGCGTGGACAGTGCCATTGGCCATGGGTCAGGGGTTAGAATTGCACTCCCATCACCAAGACGTTTTATCGATGTCCGAGTCCTTCCAGCTCGATCCCCGAGTGGCCAAGTTCGTGACCATCACAGAGGTGGCTGATGCCGGGCGACTGGCGGCCGCCGTGCTTCGGCGCAAGTACGACATGGAAGTGCCTCCGCACGGCCGGCATGTGCTGGCCTTCGTGGCCGGGCAAGCGGGTTGCTGGATGCCGGCCTTTTACGTCAACTACCTGCCGCATCGCAATGCCATGCTGATCGGCGGCGCCGCTACCGATGGCGAAATCCTGCGGCGACTCAGCCGGGAACAGCAGGCTGCGCTGGCTGATGCCGATGGCTTGATGCTGCAGACCGTGCGCTATAGCGAAGCCCGATTCGCCGAGGTCTCCGTGGCCAGCTTCGGCTATTGCGGTGATGCCCGGTCATGGTCGATTCTCGAGCGTTGCGGCTATCGCCGCATCGCCGATCACCGGCACCTGATCGTGCGCTGGAACCGGGAGCTTCCCGAGGCCGAAAAAACGGCCCTGATCGACAGCGTGCGGGAACTGGGTCCGTTCTAGCCGGTCCGGGGGTCAGCCGGGGGTGCCTGGATCCTTGCTGTCGGATTTTCTGAGCTCGCGGTCGGTTTCCTCGACCTCGTTCATGGCGCTACGGAAGCCCTTGAAGGCACCGCCGAGGTCCTTGCCGAGGTTCTTGATCTTGCCGCTGCCGAAAATCAACAGCACGATGAGCAGCACGACAAGTAACTGCCAGATTCCGATGTTTCCGATTCCCATTGCGTATCTCCTTTGATGTTCGGTATCAGTCGCGCGGGCCGCGAACGTGATCCCAGTCGAGTTCGTCCCAGGTATGGACCTGCCCGCCGTGACGGGCGGCAAAGCGTTCCGCGTCTGCCTGCACCGAGAAGGGTGCGGGTGCATGGCCCATGGCGCCGCGCTGGTCGTGACCGGCCACGAACCAGGCTTCGCTGGCGCGCACCCAGTGTTCGTCGGAAGGGTCGTCCCAGCCGGTCAGGGACAGGTCGTGCATGTAGAGCGCGGCGATGGCCGGGCCGGATTCCGGTTGCCAGGCCCAGGAAATCAGGTCGCCGGTCGAACAGAACGGCAGCATGTCGCCGTCGCGCAGGCACGCCTGGCCCTTGGGGCCGGGAAAGCGCACGATGGTCATGCCGCACAGGGTGCAGTCGTGCTCGTCGGTCAGGGTCAGCAAGCGACAGTGGTCGTGACCGACCTCGGCCTGCTGGCCGCACCCGATGAGGGTGGCTGCCGGCAGCAGCGCCATCATCTGCAGGATCTGGCGTCGTGTGGTCATTGTTCCGACTCCCGGGGCATCATCATGATGTTCAACTGCGGCGCATGGCAAACAGGGCTGCGGCCACGGCCAGTGGCACCACGGTCCAGGCCGCCAGTATGCCCATCAGCCGCCCGACCGAAAAGCCCTGTTCGGCGACCACCGAGAGCATGCCGGAGGCAGCGGCAGCTTCCTCGAAGCCGGTCAGGTTGACCAGCCGGAAGACATCGGTGGGGTTGATCAGCAACAGGACCCGGAACAGGCCCTGGTCGACCCGGCCCTCGGTGCCGACCAGCACCCCCAGCAATGCCAGGTCGTAGATCAGCACGAACAGGAACCAGGCCAGTAGCGCCAGGCCGGCCGCGCGGGCCTTCTCTCGCGTGACGGTGCTGATCAGGTAGGCCAGGGCGAGAAAGGCCCAGCCCAGCAGGATGGCGCTGGCGATGAACAGGCTGAAGGGCCCGACCAGGTCGGCGAAGGCGGCTTCCTCTGCCACCAGGCCGATCACGGCCGCGGCGATGCCGAAGCCCAGCGCGGTGGACAGCGCCAGCATGGCGGCGTGGCCAAGAAACTTGCCCGCGAGCAGGCCGACGCGACTGATCGGGTAGGTCATCAGCAGCAGCAGGGTGCCTTTCTCGTCCTCGCCGACGATGCTGTCATAGGCCATCATCAAGGCAATCAGCGGGATCAGGAACACCGCCAGGCTGGCCAGACTGACGATGGTGGTTGAAATGCGAGTGAAGCCAACCTGTCCGGCGGCCGCTGCGCCGAACCAGGCCAGGGCGATGGCGAGTACGGCGAAGGCCAGCGTGATGGCCAGCACCCAGCGGTTTCTCAAGCCGTCGCGAAACTCCTTGGCGGCGACGATGCCGATCTCACGCATTTGCGTTCTCCCCGGCGGCGGCCTGGCGGTTGAAGTGGGTGTAGAGCGATTCCAGGCTGGGCGAGTCGACGCTGACGTCGGTGATGTCCTCGTCGGCCAGCAGTGCGCGCATGATCTCCAGCTTGCGCGGTGCGGGCGCCTCGAGTTCGATCAGGCCATCACGCACCGTACGCGCTTCCAGCCCGAGTTCGATCAGGCGTTCATTGACGGTGCCGTTGATCGAGCCGGTGCGCGCCCGAATGCGCAAGGGCAGGTCGGCCTGCTGGCGCAACTCTTCTATGGTGCCGTTGGCCTGCAGGCGTCCGTGGGCAAGAATGGCGACGCGGTCGAGGTGGCGTTC
>SKZJ01000295.1 GCA_007127425.1 Wenzhouxiangella sp. | reverse complement strand
GATCTGGTCAGCGCCGTACTCCTCGCCGGTCGACATCACGCGGATCTTTTCACCCTTTTTGAGCTTGCCTTCCTTGATGCGCACCAGGGAATTGACGCCCAGGTAATTATCGAACCAGGAATCGATAATCAGGGCCTTGAGCGGGGCATCGGAGCGGTCCTCTGGAGCCGGGATACGCTTGACCAGCGCTTCGAGAATCTCGCGCACACCGTTGCCGGTCTTGGCACTGACCAGCAGGGCATCGGATGCATCGATACCGATAATGTCCTCGATCTGGACCTTGACGCGTTCGGGATCGGCGGCGGGAAGATCGATCTTGTTGATCACCGGAATCACTTCCAGGCCCTGCTCTACGGCGGTATAGCAGTTGGCGACGCTCTGGGCCTCGACCCCCTGGGCGGCATCGACGACCAGCAGCGCGCCTTCACAGGCGGCCAGCGAGCGCGAGACCTCATAGGAAAAATCCACGTGGCCCGGCGTGTCAATGAAATTGAGCTGGTAGGTCTCGCCGTCGGACGCCTCGTAATCCAGCGTCACGCTCTGGGCCTTGATGGTGATGCCACGCTCGCGCTCAAGGTCCATCGAGTCGAGCACCTGCTCCGCCATTTCGCGAGTGGTTAGTCCTCCACACACCTGGATGAAGCGGTCGGCCAGCGTCGACTTGCCGTGGTCGACATGCGCGATGATGGAAAAATTTCGGATGCGGCGGGTATCAGTCATAAATTCCCAATCGAAACGCCCCCGGGCAGACCCGGGGGCGGAAGGTCAAAAAACACGCTGATTATAGCGGGTCATGTCGCCCGCTCGCCGGACTTCATCAGTCCGCCTGGCCGTCTTCCGGCAAGACCTCGGGCTGGTAGGCGATGAATGCCGTATTGCCGTCGGAGCGCTGAACCAGCAGGGCTACCGTGCGCCCATCCGGCAACGACTCGACGATGGCGTTGAAATCATCCATGCTACCGATACGTTGGTTATTGATCATCAAGATCACCTGTCCGCGTCGCACACCGGCGCGGTAGGCATTATCGCTTTCGACTTCACGGATCAGCACACCACCGTCCGGATCGCCCATGCGTCGGCGCATCTCGGACGTCAGCGGCTCCACCTCCAGGCCAAGCGCATTGGTCGGTTCGGCACGCTCCTCACCTCCCGGCACGGCCGTGTCATCCTCTTCGAGTTCCTGCAGGCTGGTGGTCAAGGCCTTGCGCTCACCCCAGCGCCAGACCACGAGTTCGACGTCACTGCCGGGACGCACCATCCCGACCATCGGCGGCAGATCGCCGCTGCGCTCGACGGGCATGCCGTTGAATTCTATGATGATATCGCCCACCTCGACGCCGGCGGCTTCGGCCGCACTGTCGGGCTGCACCCGGCTGACCAGCGCACCCACCGGTCGGTCAAGATCGGCAGCATCGGCGTGATCACGCGTGACCTCACCGATCTCGACGCCCAGGTAACCGCGCCGTACGCGGCCATGTTCGAGCAACTGATCGACCGAGTTCATCGCAACTTCGACCGGAATCGAAAATGACAGACCAATGTTGCCGCCGTGGGAGCTGAGAATCCATGAATTGATCCCGACCACGCTGCCGTCGATGCGAATCAGCGGCCCGCCGGAGTTGCCGCGATTGATGGCCACGTCGGTCTGAATGAACGGCACATACTGTTGTTGTGCTCCCTGGGTCCGCCCCTTGGCACTGACGATACCCGCGCTCACCGATTGCTCGAACTGGAAGGGCGAACCGATGGCAATGACCCATTCACCCGGCCGCAATGACTGTGTTTCGCCGAATGCCAGGGTCGGCAACCCGTCGGCGTCGATGCGCAGTACCGCGATATCGGTCTGGGGATCCGAGCCGACCAGTTCAGCCTCGAATTCACGCCGGTCGGCAAGACGAACGATGATTTCATCGGCACCGTCAATCACGTGATGATTGGTGATGACCAGACCGTCTTCGTCGATGATGAAACCCGACCCACCGCCGCGACGGTCAGGCCGGCCACGCGGCCCCTGTCCGTGCGGATCGAAAAAGCGCCGGAACATCTCGGGGAGATCCTCCGGCATGCCGCTACGCTCTTCCGGCTGCTCCGAAGGGCGCGAACCGAAGCGCGTGGTTTCGATATTGACCACCGCCGGAATGGACTGCTCCACCAGATCGGTGAAGTCGTCGCGGGCGGCCTGAGCGTGCTGCAGCGCGAACACGGCAAGCAGCAGGGCTATGGCAAGGATTCGTTTCGGCATCTTTGCTCCGGAATTCTGATTGAGTTGACTAGATGGTTGATGACTTGGTGGCGTCCGGTCTGCAAGACAATGGCTCAACGACCGGCTGTCGGGCGAATCGAATGATCGAATCACCCATGCGCCAGGCCAACGCGGCCACCAGCACACCGCCGCCGAGCGAAAGCAGGTCGCGCCACAGGGGGGCGTTGACCCACCAGTAAGCAGGCAATGTGCCGACAATGAAGCCGACCAGAGGCAGGCCGTAAACGGCCAGCGCGCTCAGCGCCAGGCTTCGGGTGGATATCCCGACGCGCACCCACTGACCGGCAACAACTTCAAGTTCGACGGGCATCTCGACTTCCGTGGTGCGACGGGAAAACAAGGCGCTGAACACGCCGGCCCCGCAGCCTTCGCCCCGCATGCAGCGCTGGCAGGAATCGGGACGCGAAAATCGCAATCGGATATGCCCGTTGCCGGACTCCAGCACCTCGGCAACCTGCCAGGCGACTGCGGCGTTCATTCGTTCGACCGAGTGCCCTCACCACCCCGCCGAAAACGTTGGCCGACATACTCGACGGTTGCTGCAGGCACTTCGCCGACGACGGTCAATGAGCGCCCGTCGCTCTGCTCGGTGAATACATGCAAGGCTCCCATCGCCTTGATTCGACCGCCCACCGAACCGGGGGCTGCATTCTCGATGTAGATGGAGAAGCTGGCCAGGCCGTCGCTGAACAGCAGGTGCTCGAATTCCTCGCCACTTTCAGAGCGGCCGCGGCCGACATTGGCCAGCCGGAAGCCGGGGGGCACGCGGCCACGGAAAGCCTCGTGGCGACGTCCGGTACGAATCCGGCCATCGGTGTCTTCCAGGCGAGTGGTCAGCACCCTGGGCGCATCAACCATCGCCGGCTCCAGCTCGGCGTCGGAAATCGTCGCTCCCATTTCGATGCTGGTGAACGACAACTGCTGCAGTTGACGGCCTTCCGGATCGATCAGCGCATAGCGCAACAGCATGGCAGTGCTCTCTTCCAGCCACAGCCGGTAGCCGTAGCGATATTCATCGCGCGGCTCGATGGTCACGATTTGTGTGGCCAGGCCGGCAACGCGCTCCTTACCCGACATCGACATGTTGTAGGCCGACTCCGGGCTGGTGAGGCGATTGACCGGCAGGTTCGGCAGTAGCCGACCGGCCAGCTGGCTTTCCAGAACTTGCGGCTGGTCACCGGGGAGCAGACAACGCACCTTGTTGCCATCCCGCAGCACTTCGCGCGGCTCACCGTCGATGGCGTAAATGCGTTCGCGCACCCCGCCTTCGTCGGACCGGTGAATGATGCGAAGCGTATCGACGCGATCCTCGCGAACATGCACAAGGGTGCCGCGGTAGTTCAGCGTCTCGACGGCACGGGCCATACGATCGAGCCAGCGCTGGACATCATCATCGGCCTGATCGTCTGCCTGCACCTGGGCAGTTACCAGACCGCCGAGCAGGAAAAGCGTCACGGCCAGGATCTGCAGGAATCGGAGGTCGCCGATCATCGAATTAGCGCTCTGCAGCGCGCGCTGCTCTGCTTTGAGCTTCATCATCGGCCTGACGTGGCTGGAACTGGATTTCGACCCCTTCACTTCTGATACCGGTCACGATGGGCGCGTAGGAAATGAAACCGGCACCCCCGGAAGCCTGGTGGTGGCGGAGCACATGACCGCTGATGCGCTGGCGTTCGGCCGCGGTGGTTTCCGAGAAGCTGACGGGAACGGTCGAAGGCACTGTCGATCGCGCGAAGGGCTTGTCAAGCGAGGTGGACTGACTGACGAAGCCCTGCTGTTCAGAGGGATCGGCGTGGCGGTCGAGCATGCTGGAATTGATGCCGACGATGGCCACAAGTGCCACACTGGCGGCAATCGCTCCACCGGCGACCGGCTTGAACCAGGCCGCCATGCGTCCGCCGGAACCGGCTTCCGGCTCGTCGGAAATCACGGCGGCAACCCGGTCGGCGAGATTGCCGACAGCGAGCATTTCACCATGCATGCAGGCACGAACTGTGTGGAATCGTCGCCAGGCGTCCTTCATCTCGGAGTCTTCGGCCATTCGTCGCAACAGGAATTGCTGCGCGCTTCGGTCGAGCTCCCCATCCATCAGGCAAGAGAGGTGTTCCCGGTTCGATTCACTCATCGTCTATCGTCCGTAATCATTGGTTGTCCAGCAGGGGCCGGAGGCGTGTATCGATGGCCTCTCGGGCCCGAAAGATTCTTGATCGCACGGTGCCGATCGGGCAATCCATGGTGGTCGCGATCTCTTCATAGCTCATACCTTCCAATTCCCTGAGCGTAATAGCGACGCGCAGGTCTTCGGGTAAATCGGCGATCGCCTCGTTGATGGTGCTCTCGATTTCCTGCTTGAGCAGCTCATGTTCGGGCGAACCCTGCTCCTTGAGACGCGTGTCGACCTGAAATTGTTCCGCATCCTGTGCATCAACATCGGATAGTGGCGGACGGCGCCCCTGTGCGACCAGGTGATTCTTGGCGGTATTGATGGCGATCCGGTAGATCCAGGTGTAAAACGCGCTGTCACCGCGAAAGCGCGGCAACGCCCGGTAGGCCTTGATGAAGGCTTCCTGGGCGACGTCCATCGCTTCGGCATGATCGGAGACATAACGTGAAATCAGGCTGATGATCTTGTGCTGGTACTTCAATACCAGCAGATCGAACGCCTTCTTGTCTCCTTTCTGGACACGCTCTACCAGTTGTTGATCGACTTCCCGTTCGCCCATCTGGGCCGCCCTCGGTTCCTTGCTGACGGCCGGGCTACATGGTGAACTGACCACGTCCCGGCCGGATAGTTTCGATTTCGAGACTACAGAATACACACGAATCCGGCCTGACCGAAGTACGGCCGGCGGACAGAGGTACTGGCACCCTCGATTCCAGCGGGCAAGAATATCATGCCCGCCCTGACTCGAGCCGGCATCAATGCGATAATGAACGGTTTGAACGTAGCGAACCGGAAGGAAATTCAGATCATGACCAAGCACAGCGAACTTCTCCAGCGCCTCGGGCTGAAAGACATCAACCCCGGCGCCTGCTTCGGCCCGGGCCAATTTTCGGCCGTCGGCAAGGACAAACTGGTCGAGTCGATCAACCCGACCGACGGGTCCGTCATTGCACGCGTAACCAGCGCCACCGAAGCCGACTACGAGAAGGTGATCAGGACGGCGCAGGACGCCGCCGAAGCCTGGCGCATGATCCCGGCACCGGAGCGAGGCAACGCCGTGCGCCTGGCCAACGATGCCCTGCGCGACTACAAGGACGCCCTGGGTAGCCTGGTGTCGCTGGAAATGGGCAAGATCAAGCCCGAGGGCGACGGCGAGGTGCAGGAAATGATCGACATCGGTGACTTCGCCCTCGGTCAGTCGCGCATGCTCTACGGCAACACCATGCATTCCGAACGCCCCGGCCACCGCATGTACGACCAATGGCATCCGCTGGGCGTGGTCGGCGTCGTTACGGCCTTCAACTTCCCGGTGGCCGTCTATGCCTGGAACGCCTTCATCGCGGCCATCTGCGGCAACGCCACGGTGTGGAAACCCTCGCCGAAGGGCGTCCTGTGCTGTGCCGCGGTACAGAACATCATCAACGAGGCCCTGGCCGATACCGACTACCCGCCGGTGTTCACCTCCTTCATGGAAAACGGCCATGCCCTTGCCGAGCGCTTCATCGACGACGAGCGCGTGGCGCTGATGTCGTTTACCGGCTCCAGCCAGGTCGGCCGCAAGGTCGGCGAGCGCGTCGCCAAGCGCATGGGCAAGAGCCTGCTGGAACTGGGCGGCAACAACGCCATCATCCTCGATGAAACCGGCGACCTGGAGCTGGCCATCCCGGCCATCGTCTTCGGTGCCGTCGGCACGGCCGGGCAGCGTTGCACCACCACGCGCCGACTGGTCGTGCACGAGTCGATCGAGGAGCAGGTCACCGAGACACTGGTCAAGGCCTACGGCCAGGTCCGCATCGGCGACCCGCTCGACGCCAACACCCTGATGGGGCCGCTGACCGACGAGAGTGCCGTCGAGCGCTTCGAAAATGCGGTCGAGCGTGCAAAAGCCGCTGGCGGCAAGGTGCTCGCCGGCGGCAAACGCATCGACGGAGACGGCTTTTTTGTCGAGCCGACCATCATCAAGGCCGAGAACGAGTGGGACATCGTGCAGGAAGAAACCTTCGCGCCGATCCTCTACGTGATCTCCTACAAGACGCTCGAAGAGGCCATGGAAAAGCACAACAACGTGCGCCAGGGCCTGTCCTCGGCGATCTTCACCACCGATATCCGCAACGCCGAATTCTTCCTGTCGCATCGCGGCTCGGACTGCGGCATCGCCAACGTCAACATCGGCACCTCCGGTGCGGAAATCGGCGGCGCCTTCGGTGGCGAAAAGGAGACCGGCGGCGGCCGCGAGTCCGGCTCGGATGCCTGGAAGGCCTACATGCGCCGACAGACCAATACCATCAACTGGTCGCGCGAAATGCCGCTGGCCCAGGGCATCAAGTTTGATCTCTGATTGACGCTGAAGGCTGTTTGGATGAATGGGATATTGCTCGGGGTGTTCGATTTCTGGATAGGAGCAGGGACCGGGACCCGGGACTCGGGACTCGGGACTCGCTACTGCGGGTCCCGGGTGCTAGAACAGCGTCCCCTGCCTTCGCCCAAGACCGCAGAACACGACGGCATTCGACTTTCAACGAAAGCCGCGCGGCCTTATCAATGCAATAGCCAAGCAACCATCGGAGCCCGAACCACCAAAGCTGCCACCCCGCCATCAGTAGCGAGTCCCGAGTCCCGAGCCCCGAGCCCCGACTGATGTACCAGTGGCTCCGTAACGGTCTCTTCCTCCTCCCCCCGGAGGCGGCACACGATCTCGCGCTCAACGCGCTGTCGGCCGGGCGTTTTGTCGGCCTGCCGCGGCTGATGGCCGGCTGCCCCGCCTCGGCGCCGGTCGAGCTGATGGGGCTGACTTTTCCCAACCCGGTCGGACTGGCGGCCGGGCTGGACAAGAACGGCGATCACATGGATGCGCTGGGTGCGCTCGGCTTCGGCTTCAT
>SKZJ01000149.1 GCA_007127425.1 Wenzhouxiangella sp. | reverse complement strand
TCGGGACTCGGAAAAACCATCGGCATCCGAACGGAGGAGCATTCCCGCTCCAATCGGAGCCGGCAAGCCCGAAAATGCCAGGGTGCCATCAGTAGCGAGTCCCGAGTCCCGAGTCCCGAGTCCCGGCGTTTTACCGAGTCCCGAGTCCCGGGTCCCGAGCCCCGTTACTCCTAATCCGACCAAAGCCGCATTCATCCCAGCCGACTCCAAAATCACGCAGCTTCTCCATACTTCTCAGCCGTCATCGAGCGGCCGTGTTCGATGAAGTATTCGAACTCATGGCGGAAGTGGCGGATGAATCCTTGCACCGGCCAGGCAGCGGCTTCGCCGAAGGCACAGATGGTGTGGCCTTCGATCTGGCCGGCCGCAGACAACAGCAGCTCGACATCCTCGGCCCGGCCCTGGCCGGCCATGATGCGCTTGAGCACGCGGTACATCCAGCCGGTGCCTTCGCGGCAGGGCGTGCACTGGCCGCAGGATTCGGCATAGTAGAAACGGGCCACACGGGTGCAGGCGGCGACCATGCAGGTGGCCTCGTCCATGACGATGACCGCACCGGAACCCAGTCCGGAGCCGGCCTTCTGGATGGCGTCGTAGTCCATGGTCAGCTCCATCATGGTGTCACCCGGCAAGACCGGCATCGAAGAGCCGCCGGGAATCACGCCCTTGATGGCATTGCCGTCGCGCATGCCGCCGGCCATTTCCAGCAATTCGGAAAACGGCGTACCCAGGCGAACCTCATAGTTGCCCGGCTGATTGACGTGACCGGACACCGAAAAGATCTTGGTGCCGCCATTGTTGGGCTTGCCCAGGTCCAAAAACCACGGCGCACCATTGCGCATGATCGCAGGCACCGAGGCCAGTGTCTCGGTATTGTTGATGGTGCTCGGCCTGCCCCAGGCGCCGAAATTGGCCGGGAACGGGGGCTTGAATCGTGGCATGCCTTTCTTGCCTTCCAGCGACTCCATCAGCGCAGTTTCCTCACCGCAAATGTAGGCGCCCGCGCCCAGCACGTTGTAGATATCGATATCGATGCCCGAGCCCATGACGTCCCGACCCAGGTAATCGGCCTCGTAAGCCTCTTTCAGGGCCTGTTCCATGCGTTCGAAGGGCTCGTGGTGGAACTCGCCGCGCATGTAATTGTAGGCCTTGGTTGCGCCCATGGCGTAAGCGCCGATGGCCATACCTTCGAGCAATGCATGCGGATTGAACCGCAGGATGTCACGGTCGTGACAGGTGCCCGGTTCGGACTCGTCGGAATTGCACAGCAGGTACTTCTGACCCGGTGCCGAACGGGGCATGAACGACCACTTGAGACCAGCCGGAAACCCGGCACCACCACGGCCACGCAAGGCCGAGTTCTTGACCGTCTCGATGATTTCATCCTGGGGCGTCTTCTCGCGCACGATCTGCTCCCAGGCCTGCCAGCCACCGTGCTTGCGATAAGCCTCCAGCGACCAGCATTGATCCTCATCGAGATGCGTGAAGCAGACGTTTTGGTCAGACATTGGGGGTGCCTCCGGATAACGAAGGTCTTGAATTCGAGACTCGCGGCTTCGGAAGAATCCGGGGCTCGGCAAAAGGCCGGGACTCGGGACTCGGGACTCGGGACTCGGAAAAACCACCACTGTCAGAACGAAGGGACATTCCCACACTGATCGGAGCCGACATGCTCGCCGATGCCAGATCGCCGTCAGTAGCGAGTCCCGAGTCCCGAGTCCCGAGTCCCGATCCCAGAGCCTTCACCATGGCTATCCGTCGTACGTGGCCTACTGTCAACACGAAGCCCCCATCACTCCAACCCATCCAGGATCTCGTCGACCTTCTCGGTCGTGAGATTCTCGTGGTAGTGGCCGTCGACGATCATCATCGGGGCGCGCACGCAGGCGGCCAGGCACTCTTCCTCGCGCTTGAGGAAGATTCGGCCGTCGGGCGTGGTTTCGCCGATGCGTGTATCCAGTTTCCTTTCGATGTGTTCGACGATACGGTCAGACCCGCACAGCATGCAGGAGATGTTGGTGCATACCGAGATCGAATGGCGACCCACCGGCTCGGTCTCGATCATGGAATAAAAACTCGCCACCTCGTAGACCCACACCGGCGGCACATCGAGATAGTCGGCCACCGCATCCATCATGTCGCTGCTGACCCAACCGCCGTTCTGTTCCTGGGCGGCAACCAGCGACTGGATAATGGCCGAGCGACGTCCCGCGATACCCTCGGGGAACTTGGCACGCCAGTGATCGATGGCCTGGCGGGTGTCATCCGAAAGCAGTTCCTTCTTGCCCTCGACAACGCGACCGGTGGCTTCGATATTCATCTATCAATCTCCCCGAATACGATGTCCTGCGTGGCGATGAGTGCAGCAATATCGGCGAGCATGTGGCCCTTGGCCATTTCGTGCATGGCCGACAAATGGGCGTAGCCGGGCGCGCGCAGGTGAACACGGAACGGCTTGTTGGCACCGTCGGAGATCAGGTAACAGCCGAATTCGCCCTTGGGCGCCTCGACGGCGGCATAGGTCTCGCCTTCGGGAACACAGTACCCTTCAGTGAACAACTTGAAGTGATGAATGAGCGCTTCCATGTCGTCTTTCATCTCTTCGCGCGTCGGTGGCGCGACCTTGAAATTGCGGATCATCACCGGACCCGGGTTCCTGCGCAGCCAGGCGATGCACTGCTTGACCATGCTGGCCGACTGGCGCATTTCCTCGATCCGCACCAGGTAGCGGTCGTAGCAATCACCGTTGCTGCCGACCGGGATATCGAAGTCCATCTCCCGGTACTTGGCGTAAGGCTGCTTTTTCCTGAGATCCCACTCCACGCCGGAGCCGCGCAGCATCGGGCCGGTGAAGCCGAGCTGCAAGGCGCGCTCGGGCGAGACGGCACCAATACCCACCGTGCGCTGCTTCCAGATTCGATTGTCGGTCAGCAGCGTTTCGTAGTCGTCGACCCGGTCGAAAAAGTCGTCGGCGAAGGCCTCGAGGAAATCGAGCAGCGAGCCTTCGCGCCATTCGTTCATCCGGGCCAGGTCCTTGCCCTTGCGCCACGGCGACTCGGCCACCTTGGGCATCACGTCCGGCAGGTCGCGGTAGACACCGCCGGGGCGGTAATAGGTCGCGTGCATGCGCGTGCCCGAGACCGCCTCGTAGGCGTCCATCAGGTTCTCGCGTTCGCGGAAGGCATAGAGGAAAACCGCCATGGCGCCGAGATCGAGTGCGTTGGAACCGATCCACATCAGGTGGTTGAGGATGCGGGTGGCCTCGTCGAACATCGTGCGGATGTATTGGGCACGCTCCGGCGCCTCGACCCCCAGCAGCTGCTCGATGGCACGTACGTAGGCGTGCTCGTTGCACATCATCGACACGTAATCGAGCCGATCCATGTACCCGATGGAATGGTTGTAAGGCTTCGATTCGGCCAGCTTCTCGGTGGCACGGTGCAGCAGGCCGACGTGCGGGTCGGCTCGCTCGACGACTTCGCCGTCCATTTCCAGGATGAGGCGCAGCACCCCGTGCGCGGCCGGGTGCTGCGGCCCGAAGTTCATGGTGAAGTTGCGGATCTCGCTCATTGGCCGGTCCCTTCGAGCTTCTCGTCCACGTAACGGCTGTCGCGGCGCACGACCCGGGCGACAGTCACCCGCGGTTCGATCTCGACCGGTTCGTAGACCACCCTGCCCTTGTCCTCATCGTAGCGCACGGTGACATTGCCGATCAGCGGGAAATCCTTGCGGAAGGGGTGGCCGATGAAGCCGTAATCGGTCATCAGGCGCCGCAGGTCGGGATGGCCTTCGAACACGATGCCGAACAAGTCGAAGGCCTCGCGTTCGTACCAATTGACCGAGTTCCATACTTCGATCAGGGAGGGAATCACCGGCAGCCCTTCGTCCGGCGCAAAGCAGCGCAGGCGAACGCGGCGGTTGTGCGTGAGCGACAGCAGGTGAACGACCGCGGCGAATCGATTTGGAAAGTCGGCAGACTCCGGCCGATCTGCCCAGGAAAACCGCCCGGGTCCGAGGGCGTCGGCCGCTCGCGAGAAACCGTGACTGGTTGCCTCGGCGGTCTCCCATTCGTCGTCACCGAAACCAAGGTAATCGACGCCGCACAGGTCCGTCAGTTGTTCGAACGCCAGTTCGGGCTCGTCGCGCAACAACCAGGCGGCATCAAGCCAATGCTCCGGGCTGATTTCCACGGTGATCTGTCCGCGGCGTTCGGTCATCGAGGAGATGCGCTCACCGAGAATATGCTTCAACGCCTGAACCAGCGGCTGGTTGCGTTCGGAGAAACTGCTCATGAGCGCGCAATCGTATTGGTGCGACGAATCTTCTTGTAGAGCTGCAATACGCCGTAGACCAGGGCCTCGGCCGTCGGCGGGCAGCCGGGCACATAGATATCAACCGGCACGATCCGGTCGCAGCCGCGCGTGACGGCATAGGAGTAGTGGTAGTAACCGCCCCCGTTGGAGCATGATCCCATCGAGATCACCCACTTGGGATCCGGCATCTGGTCGTAGACCTTTCTCAGCGCCGGCGCCATCTTGTTGCACAGCGTACCGGCGACGATCATCACGTCGGACTGGCGCGGGCTCGGCCGGAAGATCATGCCGAAGCGATCGAGGTCGTAGCGGGAGGCCGCCGAATGCATCATCTCGACGGCGCAACAGGCCAGACCGAAGGTTACGGGCCACATGCTGCCGGTACGTGCCCAGTTGATCAGGGCATCGGCACTGGTGGTGACAAACCCTTTCTGCAGCAGGGGATTGTCGACGCCCGGCTTGAGAATGTCGTCAACCGGGCCGTCGGGGGCCGGGTTGTGCATGATATCGCTGACTACTCCCATTCCAGCGCTCCTTTCTTCCACTCGTAGATGAAGCCGATGACCAGGATCAGCAGGAAGATACCCATGGCGATCAAACCAGTCATGCCGACATGATCAAGCGCCACCGCCCACGGAAAGAGGAAGGCGATCTCAAGGTCGAAAATGATGAACAGGATGGCGACGAGGTAGAAGCGCACATCGAACTTCATGCGGGAATCTTCGAATGCCTCGAAACCGCACTCATAGGGGGAGAGCTTTTCGGCCGAAGGGTTGCGGGGGCCGAGTATGCCACCGACGATCAGCAACGCCACCCCCATTCCCAGCGCTATCGCAAGAAACAGCAGGATTGGAAAGTATTCAGCCAGCATGGTCGATTGCCGTTTGTCCTGAGCGATGCCCCGTGGTGGGGCGGGACATCGCATCCTTGGATTATGGTGCCGAAGGCCGGACTCGAACCGGCACGGCCGTTAGGCCACTGCCCCCTCAAGACAGCGTGTCTACCAATTCCACCACTTCGGCATTTGTATCAGAAGACCCGTGAACGAATCATTGTTCCGGAGGCTCGGGAAACACCTCGTCTTCGACCACCGACTCGTCTTCGTCTTCATCGGGCAGGGCCAGGAACTCGTCGGCCTCACCGGCCTCGACTTCCTCGGCTGTCGGCATCGGAGCGACCTGCCCGGCAACACCCAAGTCGTCGGGGGTTTGAGCCACGCCGCCGGAACGCGCCACGATGACGGCCATCGACAGGCTGATGGCGAAGAAGGCCACGCCCAACCAGCTGGTGAGCCTGGTCAGGAAGCTGGCCGCACCACGCGAGCCGAACACCGTACCGGAAGCGCCGGCGCCGAATGCGGCACCCATGGTCGCACCGGGGCCGCGCTGCACCAGCACAATGGCGATCAGCGACGCTGCCAGCAGAACGTGGAAAACGATCAGTACCGTGTACATTTGCAATCAGTCTCTAGAAGTTGGTTGCGTCAGGCCGCCTGGTAAATGGACATGAACGACTCGGCCTGCAGCGAGGCGCCGCCGATCAGGCCTCCATCAATGTCTTCACAGGCGAACAATTCCGCGGCGTTATCGGGCTTGACGCTCCCGCCGTAAAGAATCCTGACCCGACCGCCTATTGTAGCATCCTCTTTCGTCAATTGCGCCCTGATCGTGGCATGGATTTCCTGTGCCTGATCCGGCGAGGCTGTCTGGCCCGTGCCGATGGCCCAGACCGGCTCGTAGGCGACAACCGCACGCGCAAAAGCACTGATGCCGGCCGCCTCGATCACCGCCGCGATCTGGCTACCGACCACCTCGGCCGTTCGCCCCGCCTCGCGCTGATCGAGCGTCTCACCCACGCACAGAATCGGCTGCAAACCCGCGGACTGGGCCGCCACGAACTTTTCGGCCACCTGCTCGCTACTCTCGGCGTGCAGGGCGCGGCGCTCGGAATGGCCGACCAGCACGTGACCGCAACCCCAGTCGTTCAACATGGGGCCGGACACATCACCGGTATAGGCCCCGGACGGATGCGGACTGAGATCCTGCGCCCCGAGCAACACCGGCGTGTGTTCGATCAGCGACTGAACCAGCGGAATGTAGGGGAACGGCGGCAGCACCATCACCTCGGCCGAGCGGGCCGGATCCATCCGTGCAAGGATCCCGCCGATAAGGCTACGAATCTCCGGCTTGGATCCGTTCATCTTCCAGTTGCCGGCAATCAGCTTGTTTCGCATGTGGTTTACCACCCCTAGACGAGTGGGAGGAGATTTTACTGGTTTTGGGGACGCGGGGTAAGGATTTTGGCGGTCGGGTGACGGGTGACGGGTGACGGGTGACGGGTGACGGGTGACGGGTGACGGGTGACGGGTGACGGGTGACGGAGGTCGGAGGTCGGAGGTCGGGGGTCGGGGGTCGGAAGGAGGGGGAAGTGCAGGACGGGGCGGATCTGCTATCGTTGCTGGCCTGAACGAATCAACGAACAACAAATGAACGAATCAACGAACAACCCGCGTCCATTGGCACTGATCACGGGCGCATCAGCGGGCATCGGGGCCGAGTATGCGCGGCAGATGGCCGCGGCCGGGTACGACCTGGCATTGACCGCCCGGCGGCGCGAGCGGCTCGATGCGCTGGCCGCCGATCTGAGCGATGCACACGGCATCAAGTGCCTGGTCATTGTCGCCGACCTGGCCGATGAAACCGCACCGGCGGCAATCATGGCCGAAGTCGAGGCCGCCGGGCGTCAGGTCACCGTGCTGGTCAACAATGCCGGCTACGCCATCGGCGGGTTCCTGAACCAGGCCGAGTGGCCCGAGCACCGCGAGTTCCTGCAGGTCATGGTCAATGCCGTCACCGAGCTCTGCTACCGCTGCCTGCCAGGAATCCGCGAACAGAACACCGGCGGCATCATCAATGTCGCCTCGCTCGCCGGTATCGTCCCGGGGTCTTCAGGCCACACCCTCTACGCCGCAGTCAAGGCCTACATGATCAAGCTGTCCGAGTCGCTGGCCATGGAAAACAGCGACCGCAAG
>SKZJ01000041.1 GCA_007127425.1 Wenzhouxiangella sp. | reverse complement strand
TATCCACCATGATTTATGCCTGGCGCAGCGGCAATCCCGAATACGCGGGGCGATTCATGGCGGTGTTTACGGCCGTCGCCGCCACGGTTCTGATTGTCTGGCTCGGTATCGACCCGAGTTGGGCATTCGCCGTGTTGATTGTCTGTTTCCTGCTTGCCGACCGGCGCCTGGCGGTGCCCATTGCGCTTGTGACGATACCGGCAATCGCGCTGAACGCATCGATATTCGACTCGGCACTGGATCGGCTGACCTTTATCGCCGTCGCAGTCCTCATCAGTCTGTTCGCATTGGTTTTCGCCAGCCGGGTCGACAGCCAGTACAAGAAACTCAGCGAACTGGCTGCCGAGGACGCGCTGACCGGCGCGGGCAACCGGCGTGCGATGCAGGCCGACCTGGCTGCCACGGTTGTTGCCCATCGCAGTTTCCCGGAGACCTGCGGCCTGGCGGTGATGGATCTGGATTATTTCAAGGAGGTCAACGATACCTATGGCCACAAAGCCGGTGACCAGGTACTCATCAACCTGGCTCGTATCGTGTGGGAAAACACCCGGCGCGGCGACCGGTTCTACCGGTTCGGTGGGGAGGAGTTCGTGCTGGTCCTTGGCGCTCATCGGACCGGCCTGGAGGCTGCGCTGTCCAAACTGCAACAGCGGATTCGCGAAGAACTGATTGGTCCCGCTGGTCCGATTACGGTTTCAATCGGAGCAGCCATCCTTCAGGCCGGAGAGGATTGGCAAGACTGGCTGCAACGCGCCGATGCGGCGCTGTACCGGGCCAAACGCGCGGGCCGCGATCAAATCGAATTTGACGATCCACAGAGGAATCCGAAAAACGAACCGCCGGTGGATCGAAGAGCAAAGGGAACAGGGCGATAGGCCGCTTCGCTTGGTCGTGTATTGTCCACGTGATGGCTGGATTGGCTCGGATACAGTAGTTCGCATAATGTATATTATGTTAACTAGCGTATTCCGCTCTGGGCACAGCACTGACTGGACAGCGCACATCTTCAGTCATGCACTTTATCTTTCCTTTCAGTGCTTTAGAATATTCTTCTAATGTTCTTTATCGATCTGTACAGTTTTTCCCGAATATGACGCGAATCAACTGATCACGGGCAGGTGCATGCAATACTCTGCCAACATGCCAGAATGTGGCCTTGCAGGTATTTCACGCAAAAAAGGAATGAACACTATGTCCAAGCAGATTGTTGTTGCGCTCGACGGTTCTGAGGGTGGTTTCGAGGCCCTGAGCACCGCAGCAAATCTCGCCAAGGCGATGGGCCGGGATCTGGCCCTGCTTCATGTCTATCCGCATACGCCGGCGACTTCGGCAACGATGTCGGGCCTGGGCGAGGTGTCGCGCAAGAGTCTCGAAGAGCTCAAGGACCAGTCCGGCAAGGAAGTATTCGCAGCCGCGGAGGCCAAGTTGGGCACCACGCAGCGCGTGGCCGACAAGCACCTTTTGTGGGGTGACCCTGCCGAAGAGATCATCGGTTTCATGGAGGAACACCCCGGGGCCCACCTGGTGATGGGTCGACGCGGCATGTCCAAGATCAAGCGCCTGGTCATGGGCAGCGTCAGCGACAAGGTTGTGCGTCATGCGCCCGGACTGGTGACCGTGGTCTCCTGACGCCTTACTCGGGGACGATGATTCGAACTGTGATCCGACGCTTGCCGGCTGCATCGTCGAGCGCGATCCGGTTGGATTCGAGCTCCCGGCCATCTTCATACAGGGTGATGCCGGCCATCTCGGCATCGCCTTTTTCCTGCGTGTAGTCAATGCGGTACCTGACGCCGCGCAGCGTCAGTGCAACGGAGCAGTTTTCCCATTCCGTTGGCAGACAGGGTTCGATAGTCAGCGACTGCCCGTCGACGCGTAGCCCCATCAAGGCTTCGATCCCGGCCCGATACAGCCAGGCCGCGGCCCCCGTGTACCAGGACCACCCGCCTCTGCCGCGATTCATTCCCTGGCTGTAGATGTCACCGGCAAGCACGTAAGGTTCAAGCCGATAGCGCCGGGCCGACTGCGGCGTGGTTGCACGCTGAATGGGATCGAGCAGGCGGAACAGGCTGGCCGCTTCCTCTTTCCAGCCCAGGCGCGCTGCCGCCCATACTGCCCAGGTGGCCGCATGGGTGTACTGGGCACCATTTTCGCGAATACCGGGCGGATAGCCCTTGATGTATCCGGGATCGCGCGGCGTCTTGTCGAAGGGGGGATCAAGCAGCAGAATCAGACGATCGCGCGGATCAACCAGGTGTTTGAGCGCCGACCGCATCGCAATAGAGGCGCGTTTTCCGGGGTGATCCGGCCCGAGCACCGACCAGGTCTGGGCAATCAGGTCGATGCGACACTCATCGCTGTCGGCGGAGCCCACCGGCGTACCATCATCATAGTAGGCGCGGCGATACCAGTTGCCGTCCCAGGCCTGTTCGTCGACACGCTCGCCGAGCTGGCGGGCGAGCAGCCGGTACTGGCTCTCGATATCGGGGTCGTCATGCAATCGGCAGCAGTCGGCGAAATCCACCAGGACCCGCATCATGAACCAGGCCAGCCACACGCTCTCTCCGCGGCCGGTGGTACTGATCCGATTGAACCCGTCGTTCCAGTCGCCATTGCCGATGATCGGCAAGCCATGCGGCCCGACCGTACTGGCGCGGTCCAGCGCACGGCAGCAGTGCTCGTAAAGGCTGCCGTGGCGCTCACTCTCCCCATACTCGGCGTAGCGCTCGGCCTCCTCGGCGGCCAATGGTCGACCCGACAGGTAAGGAATGGCTTCGTCGAGCACGCCGGTGTCCCCGGTAGAACGCACGTACCAGGCGGTGACCAGCGGTAGCCAGAGCAAGTCGTCCGAACAGCGTGTTCGAACGCCACGCAACGGGCCCTCGTGCCACCAGTGCAGGACGTCTCCCTCCGTGAACTGACGCGCGGCGGCGCGCAGAATCTGCTCGCGGGTCACATTGGGATCCAGCCAGACCATGGCCATCGCGTCCTGGAGCTGGTCGCGAAAACCGAAACCGCCGCTGGACTGGTAATACCCGGTTCGACCGTTCAGGCGTGCGCTGATCGCCTGGTACGGTAGCCAGCGATTGAGCAGCAGATCGAAAGAAGGCTCGGGCGTGCTGACCTGGAGCCCGCCCAGCAGATTGTTCCAGCCCGCCTGAAGACGACAAAAGCTCGTCTCGACAGCTTCTTCGTCGGCCAGTTCGGCCGCCATTTCCAGCGCCTCTTCCCGGCTTTCGGCATGTCCCAGCACGAACACGACGGTCATCGTTTCACCGGGTGGAATATCGAGGTGAACCTGCAGAGCCGAGCAGGGATCAACCCCCTCCTGCAGCTGCCCGCTCAGCCCGATTCGATGAAGTCCGGCCGGATCACGGACATGGCCGCCCTGCCCCAGGAACTCGGTGCGATTCGTGGTGAACCCGTGCAGCGGCAGGCTGCTGACGAGAAACGCATGTCTGTTGCCGGCGAAGCGGTCGAAGCGGTTGCGGGCCAGCAGCACCTGCCTGGCCAAGGAAATACCACACTCCAGGTGCAGCGTGGCCGCACTGCGCCGGTTCCCCAGCACCCACTCGACGTAACGAGTGACTGTCAGGCGTCGGGTCCAGTCGCAGTGATTGGTCAGTTGCAGGCGGCACAGCTGGGCGGACCGGGCGGGATCGACATGGATGCGGTAGTCGTGAACCAGGCCGTTGCCGTGATGAATGAATCGTGTGTAGCCCGTGCCGTGGTGAACACGGTACTCGCCGCCCTGCCCCGGCTTGGGTCCGGGTGTCGGGGTCCAGATCGCGCCGGTTTCCTCGTCACGAATGTAAAGCACGTCACCCGGCACGTCCTGTACCGGATCGTTGGGCCAGGGCGTTAGCCGATACTCACTGCTGTTGCCGGCCCAGGTGAACGATGAGCCGCGTTCGGTCACCAGGCATCCAAAATCGGCGTTGGCCAGCACGTTACACCATGGTGCCGGTGTATGCGCGCCTTCCTTCCAGTGAATGATGTACTCGCGACCGTCACCGCTGAAGCCGCCGTAACCGTTGTCGAATTGCAACTCATTGCAGGGTTCGAGCGGTGGTGTGAAAGCGCGCGCCGCCGACTCCGAGCATGTCGGTACCAGCGGCATCACTTCATTGGCCGGCCCGGTTCTCAGCTGCTCGGGAATCGGCGGTCCGTCGGCCTGCAGAACGACCGAGGCGGCGGCGATGAGTCCCTGGTATTGCTCGGCGGACAACTCCCGAGCTGGAACCACGGTCACCTGTCCTACCAATACGCGCTGGATACGAGCTCGAATCGATTCCGAGATCTCGCTCAGTCGGTCCCGGCTGGCCTGCTCGTAACCGCCGGCACTGAGATCGAGTAGTACCAGGTCGGAGCGCAGGCGGCGACCGGACAGTAGCGTGTGCGCCACGATCAACTCCTCGATGCGCCTGTGGCCGTCGGCGCTTCCGACCTCCATGAGGATGATCGGCCAGTCTCCGGAAATACCACGCGACCACAACAGCGATTGCAGCGGTTCCCGGGGGCAGGTATCGGCTCGACGCCATTCTCGATGCGGCGCGTGGATGGCCGAGGCCAGTTCCATGGCCCCCCGCACCTGTTCGGTTGGCATTTGCAGATGGTGCAATTCAAGCCCGGTCTGCATTCTCGCCTGCTCGAAGATCCAGTCGATACGGCCGATGGCCCGGTAGCTGCGCATGGCACCCAGCAGTTCGCGCCGGGAGCGCCCTGCCCCGGTCAACAGCCCCATTTCCAGGCGACCGTAAGGCTCGATGGTGACTTCCAGGCCGGTGGCCATGGCCGGGTCGACCACCGCCCCGGCTCTCGCGCCCATGGACGCCACCCCGTCGGCCAGTCCCGCCGGCGATCGTTCATTGCCGCCCCGGCCCAGGAACTGCTGGCGGTCCGTATCCCAGCCAAAGCGAACGGGCTGTCCGGGCGGTGGCACCACGGCATGCGCGACATAGAGGGCGCGTTCCTCCGAACTGCGCGGACGGCGCCGAAACACCAGGATCTGCTCATTGGGCAGGCATTCGCTTTCGATGAACAGCCGGGCGAATGTCGGGTGCCGTTCCAGTTCCTCGAGCGGCGCCATGGCGAGTTCGGCGAAACTGGCGATGAGTAGCCGACGTGGGCGACTACTCTCGTTGCTGATCAATAACTTGCGTGCCTCGATGTCGTGCTGGGCGGCGACACCCAGCCGCATGCGGCATAGCAACTCCTCGCGATGACAGCGGAACTCGGCAAAGTGAGCCCCGAAGTGAACCTGTCGGTCCGGTGATGCACCACCGGATGGATCGGTGGTGATCGAGAACTCCGCGCCACTATCGAGATCACGCACGTAGACCCAGTGGCCCCAGGCGTTGGTCGTGGCATCGGGCTGCCAGCGATTGATCATGATGCCCTGCCATGAACTGCCGCCGCCTCCGGCGGAGTTGATGTTGACGCTGTACTGCCCGTTCGACAGCAGCGTGTATTGCGGCACTTCGGGGCGCGGCTCGGCCTGCCAGACGAAGGGATCGGGGGCAGTTCGCGGTAGCCGGGTCTTCTCGGTACCCGCCGGTGCCGGCAAATCGGGCATCACTCGCGGCAAGCGCTCGTGCAGCAACATGGATACCCCGCCAATGTGCGGGTCGGAGTGGAATCGCCGGACCATGGCTTCGCGGCACAGGCAATTGGTAATGGCCACCAGGGCCATCCCCTGGTGGTGACTCATCCAGGCCTTGACGACACGCAGACGGCGCGGAGTGCGACCGGTGCGCCGGCCGAAATCCAGTGCTTCGTAGCAACCAAAGAGGCCAACGCCGCGCAGCGATTTGATCCGGCGCAGGTTTTCGACCACGGCCACCGGCTCGAACGGAAGAGCCATGATGGATGAGTACGGCGACACGACCAGTCGTTCGCCGAGGTCGCGCCGAAAGCCAAGCCCTGGAACACCGAAGGCACGGTAGGCATAGACCTGCTGCTCGTCGAGCTGGTAGTAGGCAGACTCGGAAATACCCCAGGGGATCTGGTGTCGGTCGGCGAAATCCCGGTGCATGGCAATGGCGGCACGACTTGCGTTGTCGAGCAGGCTTCCGGCGGGCGTTCGCGTATACAGCCGGGGCATCATGTACTCGAACAATGTCGCCCCCCAGGACATGAGAATGCTGCGGCCATCACGCCGGCGAAACGGTCGGCCCAGGAAGAGCCAGTGTCGTGAAGGGACCTGGCCGGTGGCGATGGCCAGCAGGCTGGCCAGCCGTGCCTCGGATGCCAGCAGGTCGTAGTAGTTGGGATCGGGCATGGCGTTGCTGACGTCGTGACCAATCCGGAACAGGTGTCGATCCTCGTCGTACAGAAAGCCGAAATCCATTTCGGCTGCCCACCGGTCCGACTGTTCGATGATGTCGCCCAGATCGCTGCGCAGTTGGCTGGCAACACCCTGGGCATACTCCAACTGACGAGTCAGCCGATCGAGGCCGGCAACCTGCCGCTGCCCAGATCCGGATATAGACTGCAGTTGTCCGATCAATGACATCACGCGCCGCGAGCGGCTGGCCCATGTCGACAGTCGCCAGTTGCCCTTCAACAGGTCCGCCGTTTGTTGCCACACCGGCTCCGTTTTGGCTGGAGCCGTTGCCAGCGCGCTTTCAAGGTCATCGATGTCCTGGAGCCAGGGCACCATCTCCTCGATCAGGTAACCGGCGCGATGGGCCTGGGCATGCAGTTCATCCAGCCAGATGCGCAACTCGTTGATGGCCTCGGCGCTGACCACCACGTCCTCGTCCTCGGCCAGGCCGATGACCTCCTCGGCCAACTCGTCGAAGTAGCTTTCGCGCCAAAGCCGCAAGAGCCGGCAGGTATCAGCCCGGACGCTGGCGGCTAGTTCCCGTCGCGACCGGTGGATCGTGACCAACAGGTGCCGGCTGCGCTCATGTCCCGGGACGACGCCCGGCAGTGCCTCGATGGTCTCGGCGATCACACCCAGGGTGTCGGACAGTCCGCGGAGAAGTCGGTCAGGATCGAGCGGCGACACGATCAGTTCCTCCAGCCCGCGCGCCAGGGTGACCAGGCTCACGGCCAGGTTGCCGCTGTCGACGGTGGAGACGTAGGCCGGTTCGAGCCGGTTGAGGTCACGCAACTCGTACCAGTTCAGCCAGTGACCGCGGTAGCGTTCGAGCTGGGCCATGCCGTCCATGGAATTGCGCAGCCAGGCGGCCAGGCTCAGGCCATCAAACCACCCCATGTCATGCGCGGCCAGCGCCGAATTGAGCGCGAAACCCATGTTGGTTGGCGAGGTGCGCTCGGCCAGCATCACGCGTGGATCTTCCTGGTAGTTATCCGGCGGCAGCCAGTGCGTGTCGGGGCCGACGAAACGTTCGAAGAACAACCAGGTCCGACGCCCGGTACGGCGAAGCAGGTC
>SKZJ01000103.1 GCA_007127425.1 Wenzhouxiangella sp. | reverse complement strand
GGTGATACAGGGGCTTGAGGTCCGGCATGGCCCAGTCGGCGCGTTCCAGGCCGAGCTCGTCGATATAGCGGTTGGCGTGGACATACGATCCCGACAGCGCCACCGCGCCGGCCTCGGCGTGGAGATCGCCGGAAAACGGATCTCTGAGCGTATGCACCCGGCCGCCGACCCGGTCGCGGGCTTCGAGGATTTCCACGCGATGACCGGCCGCTTCAAGCTCCCAGGCCGCGGCCAGTCCGGCCATGCCGGCGCCGATGACCAGAATTTTCCCCCGTTTGTCCGCCTTGCCGTTATTCGTCGCCCAGGTCGTTCCCAGTGGCAGGTAGAGACCCAGGGCGGCCAGTCCGGTGCCGGTGGCGGCCATGCGCAGAAAGTGTCGTCTCGAATTGTGTTGCGATGCACTCATGATCCATCTCCCTTCAGTTCGTCTCCCGAGTGTCAGCGACTGTTGCCAAAAAGTCCTGACGAAAACCTGATCGTTTTCTGACAGCGGCATGTCGGCAATACCGTTAAAGGCCTTGCGTTCTGAAGGAGCGCCACTAAGGGGTTCAAGGCAGGCTGCCGTCGGCGGCCAATCCGTAGTGTTGCCGGAGCTTGATCATCATGGACTCGAAGCGCGGGTCGGATTGGATCGGTTCGATCAACGGTGAATAGTGGTTCAGGGCCAGCGCCGACCAGTAGTGCCATTGCTCGATTGATTCGAATTCGGCGAAAGCGGCGTCCAGGTCGCCCAGAGCGGCCAATACCATGCCGGCGGAGAAACGGTCGCCGAGTTCATGCAGCTCGTCGAGCAGTGCTTCGGCTTGTTGCGTCTCGTCAAGTGCGATATGCGCCATGGCTCGGACGGCTTTCGCGCCCCCGTCCGCCCAGGCCACCTCCATCGGCGCCAGCGCCTCGATCGTCTCGCGGAACATGCCCATGTGGTAGAGCGCCAGTCCCCTGTTGAAGTTATCGACAAAGGGCAGGGCCAGCGCTTCCAAATGCCGAGCCTGTCTAAGCGCTGCCTCGTATTGACCGTTGGCGATCAGGGATCCGGTCAGGTTGGCCTGGGCTTCCAGTGAGAACGGGTTGAGACTGACTGCCTTCTCGGCGCTGGCCAATGCTTCGGAAGCGAATCCGAGGACCTGGTAGTTCCAGCTCAGCCAGTTGTGCGCCTCTGCATGGCCGGGACGGTGCGCTGTGGCCTGCTTCAGGGCCCGGATCGCCTCGGGTCCTTCCCGCCGCGTCGAATGCAGCAATCCGCGTGATGCGTGGGCTTCGGCCAGGTCGGGATTGAGCGCAAGCGCCTGTTCGATGGCGCGCTCGGCCTCGGGCAGCACCTCTTGTGCCGGCCTGTGGCCGTAATCATGCAGCAGCGCCAGCGCGTCGGCCAGCCCGACCCAGGCGAGTGCGTATTCCGCGTCCTGCTTGATGGCCTCGCGAAAGAACACCAGCGCCTGTTCCATGCCGTCTTCGGTGCGGGCATCCAGAAAGGTACGGCCCTGAACGTAGAGCGTGTACGAATCCAGATCGTCGGTCGGCACGGCATCTACCTGGGCCTTTTCAGCCGGTGTCAGGCTGGCCTCCAGTGATGAGGCAATGTCGTCGACGATTTCGGCCTGGATGGCAAACAGGTTTTCCGCGGTCAGTTCACGCCGATAGGTTCGCGCCCAGAGGTGGCTGTCAGTTTCGCCGTCGATCAACTGGGCGTTGAACTGGATTTCATCGCCGACCTGCTGCACCGCACCTTCCACGATCCAGGCCACGCCAAGTTCGGCGGCAATGTCTGCAATCGGCAGGACCGTGTCGCGATAGCGTTTGACCGAGGTTCTGGAAATGACGCTCAGATCGTCGATATGCGACAGGCGGGTGAGGAGATCATGGTGAAGACCGTCGATCAGCGGGTTGCCCTCGTCGGTGCCGAACGCCTCGAACGGCAATACCGCGATCGAGGATGGAGTTTCCGCCCCGGGCTCGCGGTCCATGGTGATGATTGCCGCGATCACGCCAAGGACAAGCACCAGTGCCGTCGGCACCAGGACACGAGCCGGGGGCAGACTTTTCGTGGCGGGTTGGTTGTCGGCGGCTGATGAAGCGGCAGCGCTTTTTTCGGGTGGCGAATCAGGAGCGTCGTGCAAGGGCTCGACTTTTGCTACCAACCGATAGCCGCGTTTGGGAATCGTCTCTATGAATTTTGGCTGATCGGCATGATCGCCGAGCGATTGCCTGAGACTGGAAACATGGCGGGTCAGCGCGTCGTCGGTGACCACCGCCGGGTGCCAGATGCGTTCGCTGAACTCGTCGCGACCGACCACCTGGCCGGCCTGTTCGGCCAGCAGCACCAGGACATCCATGCACCGAGGCGTCAGGTGCACGTCTCCGGCAGGACCGGCCAGCCGGTTCTGTTCCGGATGGACCTCCCACTCGTCCAGGCGAAACCCGGCGTCCAGATCACTCACGAAATTCGTCTCCCCGCGTCTGAGATGTTGATGAAAGTGTATCACCGCCCCTGAACGCCACCGGAGGCGGGTCGGGAGGTTTTTTTCAGAAAAAGGTCAGCTTTTAAGGATCCTGATGTCAGGACTTTCGGCTGCCCGCGTCCTACCGTGGATTCAACCGCGCATTGGCGGTATGTGCAGATTGCTGACGGAGGACACAACCATGAACATCTTTCGAAATACATTTTTTCCAGCAGCGCTCGCAACCAGCGTGGCCTGGGTGCTGGCTGGTTCGGTCGGGGCGTCGGAGCACGGTCAGGACGCGCCTGGCAAGTCGCTGATTCCTGACGACACCAACGTGCTCGAAGTGATCACGCGGCATCCGCCGCTGGCCGATGCCGATGCTCACTACGAGTTCGTGCTTTCCGACGAGGTGATCCCGTCGGGCTGGACGACGATCCGGATGAGCAACCGTTCGAACTCCACGCACTTCGGATATATCGTGCGAGTACCCGATGACCTGGCCGACATGTCGGTCGAGGAATACATGGACGCCTTGTCCCTGCCGTTCCAGGATGCCTGGGACCCCTATTTCGCCGGCGAGATTGATGTCGGAGAGTTCTTCGATACTCTGATGCCGGCACTTCCGGAATGGTCGCCCGAGACCGTACCCAGCAGCGGGCCGGGTTTCACCGGCGGCGGGATGACCTCCAGCATGACGATGAACCTCGAGCCGGGCACCTACTTCATCGAGTGCTACGTGCTCGATACAGAAGGGGTGTTCCACACCACCCACGGCATGGTTAATCGATTCACCGTGGCCGGTGAGCAAGCCGACTCCAGCGAACCGGATGGCGGCATTCCGGTACGCATTTCCTCGACCGAGGGCCTGCGGCTGGACGCCGACGCCATTCAGCCCGGTCCAACTTCCTTCGAAGTCATCTTCGAGGACAACATCATCTATGGCCACGGTTTGGGTCACGACGTCCACCTGGTCCGCCTGGACGGCGATACGACCGTTGAGGAGATCAACGGCTGGATGAGCTACCTCGATATCGGTGCCGACGGTTTCCATGCCGGCAGCGGCGCACTGGTCTCGGCCAGCGGCCATCGCGGTCCGAAGACCTTCCTCGGCGGCGTGCAGACCCTGTTCCCCAATGCCGAGGCCGGACAGGAGTTTCCGCTGTCTGCCTACTTCCATGCCGACCTGACGCCGGGGAACTATGTGCTGGTCTCCGAAGTGCCCAACCCCATGCAGCCCGACCCGGACAACCCGGACGTGAGCATGCTGGTCGAGTTCAGCGTCACGCCGTTCGCCGGCCTGACTGGCGCCTGGTATGACCCGGCCACTACCGGCGAGGGCTGGAACTTCGTCGCCACTCCCAGCGGTGTGTTCGGCTACTTCTACGGCTACGGCGATGACGGCAATCCGTTGTGGCTGATGACCGAGGAAGTCATTGGCGACATCAGCGCCGGCGAACCGGTGACCTTCAACCTGCTCCACGGTGTTGATGGAGCGTTCGCCGCCCCGGTGATGCCGGATGACCTGCAGCACTGGGGCGAGGTGACGTTTAACTTCGAGAGCTGCAACGAGGCCACGGCCGAGATCTCGGGTGCTGACGGCAGCGCCAGTCAGCAATTGCAGCGGGTCAGCGAAACGGTCGGCGTTTCTGACTGTGCGCTCTGATTGAACATTGGGAGACGAGGGCGAAATGGCACCCGGACCTTCCGGGTGCCATTTTTGTTTGCGGATGTCCCCCGCCCTGCGGTCCAACGCCGGAGTGCAAGTTCACGCACAACACGGCATCTGCACCTGAACTCGGGACTCGCTGCCGTCCTTGATTGACTGGTTGACGTTGTCGGTAAACGGCAGGGCCGGCGCCTTCGTATTAGGTGCCGCCTTGTATTGACTGTTGGCGATCAAGGGTCCGGTCAGGCTGGCGCCTGGTTAAAACTGGAAAAACAGCTAATTACGGCACCTCCTGAGGGCCGATCAGGTTTTTGTCAGGTAAATGTCAGGTAATGATCAGGACACTTCGCACCCGGCGCCCTAGTGTGAGCACCGGATTCAAGTTGATATGAATGCCAAGCGGCCAACGGTCGTTGGTCTTGCCATTTCGGAGGGAAAACAATGCGATTTCTGGCGACATTTCTGACCATCATGATCATCCTGGCAGCTTCGCCGCTGTCGGCCGACACCACCATCACCTACCAGGGCCAGCTGCAGGATGCCAGCGGACCGTATACCGGAACGCCCGATATGGTCTTCCGTCTCTACGATAACCTGACCGGCACCAACCAGGTCGGTGGTGACATCGAACTGAACAACGTGCCGGTCACCGATGGGTTGTTCCAGGCCGAGTTGGATTTCGGCGAGGTGTTCGATGGTCCGCGTTGGCTGGAACTAGAAGTCAATGGTGTGACGCTCGACCCCAGGCAGCGCATTGCATCCGTTCCGGTTGCCGTCCAGGCCCTCTCGGGCGGTGAGGATACGCTGGCTGAGCTGAGTTGCTCGGCCGATGAATTGGCGGTATTCGACGGAAGCGCCTGGACCTGTGCCGAACCTGGTGACTCCGACACCCTCGCAACGCTTGATTGCGCCGCAGACGAGGTAGCGCTTTTCGATGGTAGTCAGTGGATTTGTGCCGACGTCAAAGTATCCGATACCTTGGCAGCACTCAACTGTGCCGGAGACCAGATCGCACGCTTCGACGGTGCTGAATGGGCTTGCGCTGAGGATCAGGACACCGTCTATTCTGCCGGCAACGGTCTGACACTGTCCGGCACCGAGTTCGAGCTGGACACGGGTCTGACTGACGGACGCTACTGGATGCAGGGCGGCAACGCCGGCACCGACCCGACTTCCGACTACATCGGCACCACGGATTTCACGCCCTTCGAACTGCACGTCCAAAACCTCCGCGCCCTGCGCATCGAGCCGCCCGGTTTTCGCGATGCCGATAACGGCCCGAATCTGGTGGCCGGTCATCAGGACCATGAAGTAGTTGAAACTGTTTTCGGCGCAACAATTGCCGGTGGGGGCGGGCGTATATCTGGTGATCTTTCGGATATTGAATATCCGAATATCGTTACCGGTCGTTATGGCAGCATTGGTGGCGGCTGGTCAAACACCGCTGATGAGTGGGCTACGGTCGGCGGCGGTGCTGTCAACACCGCCAGCGGCGAAAGCTCGACGGTCGGGGGCGGCGAGCGCAACAGGGTCAACGCAGACTTTGGAACGATCGCCGGGGGCGGCCCAAGCGACCCCGCTGATGCGGAAAACACGAGAAACGAGGTGTTTGATAAATTCGGCACCATCGGCGGGGGTGGAAACAACCAGGCCGGTTTCGATGACGGTGACCCGGAGAGTGCCAGTTTCGCGACGGTCGGGGGCGGCCGGGACAACACCGCCAGCGGCGAAAGCTCGACCGTCGGCGGCGGCGAGCACAACAGGGTCAACGCAGACTTCGGAACGATCGCCGGGGGCGGCCCAAGCGACCCCGCTGATGCGGAAAACACGAGAAACGAGGTGTTTGATAAATTCGGCACCATCGGCGGGGGTGGAAACAACCGGGCCGGTTTCGATGACGGTGACCCGGAGAGTGCCAGTTTCGCGACGGTCGGGGGCGGCTGGAACAACACCGCCCAGGGCGGGAACGCGACGGTCGGGGGCGGCTGGAACAACACCGCCAGCGCCTGGAACGCGACGGTCGCGGGCGGCAGAAACAACACCGCCAGCAGCTCATACACGACGGTCGCGGGCGGCAGCCACAACACCGCCAGCTGGTCATACGCGATGGTCGGGGGCGGCCAGGACAACACCGCCAGCAGGCGATCCGCGATGGTTGGGGGCGGCCGGGACAACACCGCCAGCGCTAGGGACGCGACGGTCGCGGGCGGCAGAAACAACACCGCCAGCGCCTGGAACGCGACGGTTGGGGGCGGCCGGGACAACACCGCCAGCGGCCGTTACAGCACCGTACCGGGCGGTCTCAACAACGAAGCCTTAGGGCAATACAGTTTCGCCGGCGGCCACGACAGCGTCGTCGACGGTACAGGCCACTACAGTTTCGCCTTCGGCAATAATGCCAGAGCGAGTTGGGAGGGGCAGGTGGTCTTTACGGACTCGAACGAAGGACAGCCAAACACCAACGTAGAAGATCGATTCTACGCCAAGTTCGACAACGGCTATCGGCTCGAAACTGATGCGGATAATTCGATCGGTGTCTGGATGGGCAACGGCGATACCTCGTGGAACTCGCTAAGCGCCCGTAAACACAAGACCAATTTCGAATCAGTCGATGTAGCCGCCGTTCTCGACGCGGTCGTTGAACTGGAAATCAGTCGTTGGAGCTACGAATGGCAGACCGATATCGAGCGCATCGGTCCGATGGCTGGCGAGTTCTATCAAGCCTTCGGAATCGGCAGGGACGATGAAGGTATCCAGACGATGGATGCCATCGGTGTTCTGTATGCCGCAGTTCAGGGTCTACACGCACAGTTGAAAAATCGCGATGCCGAACTGGTAAGCCAAGCAGAACGTATGGCAAAAATTGAAGCCCGGAATACCGAATTGAAATCGCAAATCAACCGCGTCAACCAACTCGAAGCCGAAAATGCCGACCTGAAGGACCGGCTCGCCAGATTGGAATCGGTACTTCTCGAAGACCGACAGGTCGCGGGAGGGCAGCAATGAAAGCTATCACGGCAACAACAGCATTCACCGCCGCACTGCTCCTGGCAGCCGCCGGCTCCCTCTCCGCCGAAAGCTGCGAAGACACCTTCTGCATCGACTGGCACACCATCAGCTCAGGCGGCGAAATCCACGTCCAATCCGACGACGGCCAGTGGTAACTGTCCGGCACGATTGGCCAGTAGGAAGCCACCAGGCCCGCGAACTTGCGGGCGGCCAATGGCGCCTCACCGGCGGCTTCTGGGGCATGACCCTGGAAGAACTGGCCGATCGCCTGTTCAGGGATCGCTTCGAGGATGACAGCTGACTGCAACTCAGAGGCTGGCCCGG
>SKZJ01000099.1 GCA_007127425.1 Wenzhouxiangella sp. | reverse complement strand
CATCAAGTTCAAGCGGCGCAAGCACCACATGAAGCAGATGGGGCATCGCCAGTACTACACCGAACTCAAGATCACCGGAATCGAGGGCTGAAGCAATGGCACATAAAAAGGCAGGCGGCTCAACTCGCAACGGCCGCGACTCCAATCCGAAATACCTGGGCGTAAAGCGCTTCGGCGGTGAACAGGTCGACGCGGGCAATATTCTCGTTCGCCAGCGGGGCACCCGCTTCCATGCCGGCGCCAATGTCGGCATAGGCCGCGACCACACCCTGTTTGCACTGTCGAACGGCAGGGTCAAGTTCGAACAGCGCGGCAAGCCGGTGCGCAAGTTCGTCTCGATCGAGCCGGCCGAGTAAGGCGTTTCCGCCAACCAGGCGTCGAAAAACCCCGCCGCGTGCGGGGTTTTTTGTATGACCGTGGGCTCGTTAGCCCGGACTGGACGCTCAGCCGCTGCGAGAACTCGCACGTAATGGGCCGTTTGCGCGATATGTTGTTGTGCAAAGATAATCAGGCGTGGTGCCGTCATGAAGTTCGTTGATGAAGCAAAGATAATGGTCCAGGCCGGCAAGGGCGGCGCCGGTTGCGTCAGCTTCCGGCGCGAAAAGTTTGTTCCCAAGGGCGGCCCCGATGGCGGTGACGGTGGCGATGGCGGCAGTATTTTTCTGGAAGGTGATTCGGGCCTGAACACCCTGGCCGATTTTCGCCATGCGCGGCATTTCCGGGCGAAGAACGGTCAGCCGGGGCAGGGCAGGCAGCGGTACGGCCGGGGTGCTGATGATGTCGTCATCCGGGTGCCGCTGGGCACTATTGTCAAGGCGACTGAAACCGGCGAGACCATTGGCGAGATCACCGAGCACGGCCAGCGCATGGCGGTGGCCCAAGGCGGTATCGGCGGCAAGGGTAATGTCCATTACAAGTCCTCGACCAACCGCACGCCGCGCCAATCGACTCCGGGAACGCCCGGTGAGCAGCGCGAGTTGCACCTGGAGCTCAAGGTGTTGGCCGACGTCGGTCTGCTGGGCTTTCCCAATGCCGGCAAGTCGACCCTGATCAGCGCGGTCTCCGCGGCCCGGCCGAAGGTGGCGGATTACCCGTTCACAACCCTGTATCCGAATCTTGGCGTGGTCAGCCTGGAGCCGGGGCGCTCGTTCGTGATTGCCGACATTCCCGGTCTCATTGAGGGTGCGGCGGAAGGTGCTGGCCTCGGAATCCAGTTTCTCAAGCACCTGCAGCGTACCCGGTTGCTGCTGCATCTGGTCGAGATCGCACCCATCGACGGTTCCGATCCGGTCGAGCAGGTGCGGGCGCTGGAGCGTGAGTTGGCCGATTACGATGCCGAGTTGGCCGAGCGCGAACGTTGGCTTGTGCTGACCAAGATCGACCAGCTTGATCCGGATGATGTGCAGGCACGCAACCGCGACATCATCGACAGGCTGGAATGGCAATCGCCCTGGTTTGCCGTCTCGTCGGTTGCCCGGATCGGCCTGGAACGCCTGGTCGGCCACGTGATGACGCACATCGAAAGATCGGGCGAGTCCGGGGACTCGTAGTGGGCCACCGGGGCGGAAAGCCAGGAATGAAAAAGGCCGCGAAGATCGCGGCCTTTTTCGGTACTGTGCCTGCGAGGCGTTGTTCAGCTCATGCTGCGCAGGTGCTGGTTCATGCGCGACTTGTGCCGGGCTGCCTTGTTGGCGTGCATAATGCCCTTCGATACAGAGCGGTCGATCGCCGGGACGGCAGCCTTGTAGGCTTCCTCGGCGGCGGCCTTGTCACCGGCCTCGATGGCGCGCAGCACCCTCTTGATCCGGGTGCGAACGTGCGAACGCTGGGAAGCGTTGCGCTGGCGGTGCCGCTCGGTCTGGCGGGCGCGCTTGCGGGCAGATACGCTATTGGCCACGATTGAATCTCCTGAGAAACTTGGCAAAAAATCAAGCAGGGAATTATCGGATGATTGGGAGTAGGAGTCAAGGGATTATTCGGGACTCGGGACTCGGGACTCGGGGCTCGGGGGTGGGGGTTCGGGAAACTTCACATGGCGAGTCTGAACTCGAACGAAGGGGGCTTCGCTATGTAGGTGATGCGGGACGAGGTGCGATGTTACTGCCGTTTGATTGCGTGGCGCGCCGCAAATTTAGCATATCCGATTTTTGCGCCGCCCATCTCAACCATCACCGCCGCCCGAGTCCCGAGTCCCGAGTCCCGAGTCCCGAACACCTGACCCGTCCAACGGCTCCGGTCGTCATTTCTCTCAGGCGGTTACCGTGAGCCTCCTCAGAAACACCTTCACTTTCGGCGCCATGACGCTGGTCTCCCGCATTCTGGGCTTTGCCCGGGACGTGGTGCTGGCGCGCTGGTTCGGGGCCACGGCAACGACTGACGCGTTCTTTGTCGCCTTCAAGATTCCCAATTTCCTCAGGCGGCTGTTTGCCGAGGGCTCGTTCTCGCTGGCCTTCGTGCCGGTGCTTGCCGAGTACCGGGAAAAGGGTGACGAGGCGGCCCTCAAGTCGCTGATCGATGCGACGACCGGCAGCCTGCTCGCGGTGTTGCTGGTGATCACGGGCATTGGTGTGCTGGCCGCCCCACTGTTCATTTCCGTCTTTGCACCCGGGTTTCACGACAACCCCGAACAGCATGCGCTGGCCACGGACATGCTCCGGGTCACCTTCCCCTACCTGCTGTTCATCGCGCTGACGGCCCTGTCGGGCGGCATTCTCAATACCCTGGGCCGCTTTGCGCTGCCGGCATTGACGCCGGCCCTGCTCAATGTCTCGCTGATTACCGCAGCCGTTGCGTTTAGCGGCTATTTCGAGGTGCCGATAAAAGCACTGGCGTGGGGGGTGCTGGTGGCCGGTGTGCTTCAGCTTGCCGTGCAGTTGCCGGCGCTTGCCCGTCATGGTGTCCTACCGGTGCCGAAACCGCACTTCTCGCATCCGGGGGTCAAGCGCATCATGACCTTGATGGTGCCGACGCTGTTCGGCTCCTCGGTGGCCCAGATCAGCCTGTTGCTGGATGTGCTCATTGCCTCGCTTTTGATCGAGGCCAGCATTTCCTGGCTGTATTACGGCGATCGCTTGATGGAGTTCCCGCTCGGGATGTTCGGTGTAGCGCTGTCGGTGGTGATCCTGCCCACCTTGTCGTCGCTGCATGCCCGCAACAACCGGGGTGAATTTCGTGCCACGCTGGAATGGGCCATGCTGCTGGGGCTGGTCATCGGTGTGCCGGCTGCAGTCGGCCTGGCCGTGGTCGCCGAACCCCTGGTCGTCACCTTGTTCCAGTACGGCGCTTTCACGGGGCACGACGTGCAGATGGCGGCGCTGGCGCTGTCGGCTTATTGCATCGGGTTGCCGGCTTTCATCGGCGTCAAGATTCTTGCACCGGCCTATTTTTCCCGCCAGGACACGAAAACCCCGGTCATGATTGCCGTGACCGCGCTGGCGGTCAACATGCTGCTCAACGTGATTTTCGTGCTGGTGATCATCTGGCACCTGGCCGGCGGCGATTTCGGTGACGGGCTGTTTGCCACCCTGGCCGCACACCCGGGCGCCCATGCCGGCCTGGCGTTGGCCTCCAGCGCTTCGGCCTGGCTCAATTTCGGCCTGTTGTGGCGGTATCTGAAAACACCCGGCCTGTCGCCGCATCTGCCGTGGCGGCGCATCGGGCAGGTGATGCTTGCCAGCCTGGTCATGGCCGCAGCGGTGCTGGCGATTCAACCCGAAACGGCCACCTGGCTGGAAGCCGGCCTGATGTGGCGCATAGGCTGGCTGGCTGCGGTGGTCGGTGTCGGCGGCGCCGCCTATGGGCTGGTACTGTTGCTCGTCGGGATTCGTCCGCACCACCTCGCCCGGCCGATTGTCCGCGGCCGGGAGGACAGCCAGCGTTGAGTTCCCGGAACTGGAATCTGCCGACCTGGTTTCTGGTCACGGTATGGGGGCTGTGGGTGATTGACCTGGTATTGATCGTCATCGGGTCGGTGATGATGCCGCTGCAGCATCACGCTCCCTGGGAGTCCTCGGGCATGAGTCACCTCCTTGCCTACATGGGCCTCGGCCTGTTGCCGATGCTGTTGAGGCCGGGGTGGCGCTGGGTGCTGATCCTGTTTGTGGGGGCGTCGGCGTTTGGAGCGTTGATGGAGTGGATTCAGACTTTCGTGCCCGGTCGGCACGGTACCGTCGATGATGCCTTGATCAATTCGGCGGGGCTGGCCATAGGAATCGTGGTTGGCTACATGATGGAAAAGGGGGTCGGTCCCATCCTTCACCGGATGACGGTTCAGGGCTGAACAGTCGCTGCGGTGATGATTAGCTATCCCGGGCATGGTCAAGAATGTGCAATCCGATGCGTTGCAGTGCTTTGGTGCCGGCTGGACTCTCTGCGCTCAGTTCCAGGTGCATCTGCGGGTAATCCGCGAAGGTCTTCTGGATCTCGGTCAGGCGGGATTCCTGCTGGGCTCGGCGGCGTTGCAGAAACGGATCGATCGACTCGGAGGGCAACAGTCCGTTGACGATCAGACCGGCGACCTGAATGCCGGTCTGGGCCAGGCCCTGGATCAGCCTTTGGCTTTCGAGTATCGGCAGGCGTTCCGGCGTGAGCACCACGAGGGCGCAGGCCCTGATTCTGTCGGTCAGGATGTCGTGTGCGATCCTCAGCCGGTCGCGCCGTGCGCGCAGGCGTTCGGCGACCTGGCGATGCTGCCGTGATTCATCCGATCCCAGTTGATCCGCCATTCGGCGATGATGTTCACGCTGATCCAGCAGCGATTCGGTCCAGTCACCGAGCTGGTCGGGCAGTGACAGCAGGCGCAGCGTGTGGCCGGTCGGGGCAGTATCGAGGATGATGCGGTCGTATGTCTCGATCATCTCCGAAAGCAGTTCGGCCAGGTGCTCGACCAGGGCGGCTTCGATGGTTCCCGGTGCTGTCACCGAAGCCTTCAGTTGCCGATCGATGTCGGGCCAGGCGTCGGGGTGGGCGTACTGTTTCATTGCGCGTGCTATGTCGTTGACATGCCTGGCGGCCAGCGCTTCGGCATCGATCTCGATGGCGTCGAGACCAGGCAGAATGCGGGTCGGGGAGTGTTTGCAGCGGGACTCAAGGATGTCGGACAGCGAATGGGCCGGATCGGTGGAAACGATCAGGGTACGCAGGCCCTTGTTCGCGGATGTCACCGCCAGAGAGGCTGCCACCGTGGTCTTGCCCACACCACCCTTGCCGGCAACGATGACGATGCGCTGGTCGTTCAGCAGCATCGCGTGCAATCGAGCACGGAGTGATCCAGGCCGGCCCGCCGATGCCAGTCATGGAAATCATCAGCCAGCAGGATTTTCAGCTCCAGCACCTGGTGCGCCATCGGATTGTCGATGCCCAGGGCGTCGGCGTACACCATCAGCATCAGCGCATCATTGTGTTGTCGCTGGACGGCCAGCAGGGCGCGACGGTGACGGGTGCCGTACAGGGCTTCCAGAAGCTCATTGAACCGGCGCCACGCTTTTCTCATGCTGGCGCTTCCCGCTTGCGGGCGCGGACCAGTGCCGTGGCGGTCTCGAGCGCGACGAAGACGGCGGCCACAAGAATCAGCAAGTCCAGGCCAAGCAGAAACCAGTTCTCCTGTTGATAGAAGTCGACGAGCTGGAAGAGCAGGGCGGTCAGCGTCATGAGGATCAGGCCGATCATGGGAATCAAAGTGAACCATGGCGGGCGGCCCAGTTTCACCACCAGCAAGCTGATCACCAGCAGGGTGAGCGCGGCCAGCAACTGGTTGGTGGTGCCGAACAGGGGCCAGATGATCAGACCGCCGGTGCCGTCGGTGCCACCGGCGCCAAAGGCCAGTCCCAGGCAGCAACCGACGGCCAGCGCGGTTGCCGGCCCCTTGCGGGTCATCCAGTCGATGGCGTGAATATTGCCCCATTCCTGGACGATATAGCGCTGCAGGCGGATGCCCGTATCCATGGTGGTGGCGGCAAACAGCACGGCCATGACCGCCAGCAGCGTCGTGCCGACGGCAATCGGCAGGCCGTAACCGGCATTCATGATCGTGGCGCCGCCCTCGACAAAGGCTTCCAGTCCGCCACCGGCAAACGTGGAGTAGAGTGCTTCCCACTCCCCCAGCGTGGCGAACCCGGCGGTGCAGGCGATGATCGCGGCCAGCGCCAGGCAGCCCTCGCCCACGGCGCCGAAATACCCGACAAAACGCGCGTCGGGCTCGCGATCAAGCTGCTTGGAGGTGGTGCCGGAGGCGACCAGGCCGTGAAAGCCCGAAATGGCACCGCAGGCGATGGTCACGAACAGCATCGGGACCAGAGGCGGGACGCCGGCCGGCAGATTCTGGTTGAACGCCGGTGCGACCACCGTTGGGTTGGCGATCACAACGGCCACAAACACCAGCCCGAGGCCGATAAAGAGCTGCAGGCCGTTGATGTAGTCGCGCGGTTGCAGCAGTACCCAGACCGGCAGCAGCGAGGCAATCGCGGCATAGGTGAACAGGATGACAATCCACTGCGCGTTCGCTCCGAGTCCGGCAACGGTGTCGGGCAGGGCAATGGGCACGTACTGGCCGAGCCAGATGGCACCGTAGAGTGCAATGACACCGAAAATCGACAGCCAGGCCAGCCCGATGGCGCGCCGGCGGATCAACTGTCCGAGGATCAGGGCCACGATAATCGCCGACCACGCCGGCACCACGCTTTCTGGAAAGCCGACGAACAGGCGGGCGATCACCACGGCGAAGACCGCGTTGACCATGAGCAGCAGCAGGAAGATGACGATCATGAACAGGGTGCGGGCGCGCGGCCCGACCAGGCTGCCCGTCAGGCTGCCAATGGACTGAGCGCGGTTGCGCACGCTGGCCCAGATCGCCCCCAGGTCATGAACGCCCGCGATGAAGATGGTGCCGAGGATGACCCAGACGAAGGCCGGCCCCCAGCCCCAGATGACGGCAATGGCCGGCCCCACGATCGGTGCCGCGCCCGCCACGGACGTGAAATGGTGACCCCACAGCACGAAGCGATTGGTGGGGACGTAATCGATATCGTCTCGCTGCTCGTGCGCCGGCGTGCGAAATTCGGGATCGAGCCGATAAATCCTGCCGGCGATGAATCGTGAATAAAACAGGTATCCAAGTGCAAAAGCACCCAGTCCGATCAGCAACAGGGCGACAGCACTCATGGCTTTTCAGGCTTCGTTTTCATGCGGGCAGCATTGTGGATTGAGGGAGTCGTGTCAATTGCCGTAAGCCATGAAACGGGGAAACGGTAAACGGTAAACGGGGGCTGGCGGTTCTGCTTTTTGTCGTTGGGCGGTGGCCAATGGCAGGGCCCCGCCATTGGCCACCGCCCCAAGGCATGGGCAAAAATTCATCCCTCCTTTCACCTTTTACCTTTTACCTTTACCCCGCCACCCGGTAAAATCGCCCGATTGCCCATGCGACTCATTCGATACCTCAATCCGGAGAGAGACGATCAGCCCGAATGCTCGGTGGCCGTCGGTAACTTCGACGGACTGCACCGCGGCCACCAGGCGCTGCTT
>SKZJ01000111.1 GCA_007127425.1 Wenzhouxiangella sp. | reverse complement strand
CGCGAGCGCTTCGTCCGGCTGGCCCAGTTTCATCAGCAAGTCACCCAGCGCCTCGTGCGGGGGCAGCAATGCGCCCGGCGTAACCGGGTGCTTTTCGACCGAGCCCTGCAGTTCGACGGCCTGGCGCATCAATTCAATGGCGCGCTCGGCATCGCCCTCGGCGTGCGCAATCCAGCCGGCGAGAATGTGCCGATCGGTCTCGATGTAAACCTGAAAGCGCTCATCGGCCGCTGACTCGGACTTTTCCGCCAGTTTCGCCAGGCGCTTCTCGGCCTTGCGGGCCGCTTCGAGATCTCCGGTATGCACCGCGCCCAGGCCGCGCGCGTACCAGCTCAGACCCTCGGGCCACTGGAAGTTGTCCCAGGCAATGTAATCGGGGACACGAGGCTCAATGGCGGCAGCGGCTTCCCAGTCCTGGCGTTCCACGGCAAGTCGGGCCGGAATGGCGGCCAGGTGAAACGCACCGGGGAAGCTGCCCTGGTGTCGATCCCGATCATGAGCGGTCTGCCAGATGTTTTCGGCCGTCGTGTCTTCGCCGCGCTGCAGGTGGCCGTAGACCAGGTAGTCGACCGCATGAATGTAGTGAAACGAGATAGCGCCGTTGACTTCATGCTGCAGCGCTGCTTCGGCCGAACGCACGTTCCAGTCGATCACCTCGGGCCAGTCGCCCAGGCGCACGTAAATATGCGAGGGCATGTGCAGGGCATGCGGCACGTTGGGTGCGATCTCGCCGTAAGCCTCGACCATTTCCAGCGCGTTCTCGGCGCGGCCGTCGGCATCGGTGGCGTGAATGGCGTAGTGAATCGCACCCGGGTGGGTCGACTCCCGCTCCCAGATCTCGCGCAGAAGTGTCTCGGCCTCGTCGTGCAGTGCAGCCCGGTTGTCGGCGCGCTGGGCTTCGGTCAGGAGGGACAGTCCGTACAGTGCGGCAACGTCGAGATCGTCGGGGTAGGCGGCATAGGCCTCAGCCATGCCGTCGACCCATCCCGGCAGGCGCTCCCAGAGCTCATCGGTTTCGGGATCGAAGAAGGCGCCGGTCGCCTCGATCAGCAGCCGCTCGCGTTCGCTGTCTACCGTTTCGCGCGCCTTTGTGAGTGCGCGCCGGGCGGTTTCGACATCGGATGCCGAAGGGGTCGTGCCCCACAGCGGCTGGAACAGGGTGGTGGCCACGCCCCAGTGCGCCATGGCGCAATCCGGGTCACGTCGGGCAATGTCCTTGAACTCGCCGCGCGACTGCACGTACATCATGTGATGCATCAGGGCGAGCGCGCGGTCGAAGTCTGCGCGTACGTCTTCATCGCAATCCGCACCGAAATCGACGGTGCCGACGGAGTCGTCCGGATCGACCGGTGCGTCATCGTGCATGTGGGCGTGATCGTTGTCGTCGTGGACATGGCCGGCAACTGCGGGCACTCCGGCGGCCAGCAAGACTGCCAGGCCAAGCATGCCTATCCAGGTTCTCGGGTTCATGGCGACCTCCGTTGCGTCAGTGGTCGTGATCTTCAGTGGGTACCGCGTCGACCGGCTCCTCGAAGGCAATGAACAGCACACAAGGGTCGCCGCCGGCGCGGCAGCTCGCGGTATGCGGCAGGCGGGCCGGGCCATAGGCATAGGTACCGGGTGTCAGCACCACCGGGTCCTGGCCGTCGTAGTCCACTTCCATCTCGCCGGACACCAGTACCATGCGCTCGGCCGAGGTATGCCAGTGATGTGCGGCCTTCGTGCCGGGCTGCAGGCGGAAGAAGATGTCGGCGTTGTGAGCGGCCGGATCACCCTGCAAAACGGCAATGCGGCAGTCATCAGGCAGGAACTCGGGGCAGGGGCCCCACTCCAGTTCAGGGTCGTCGGCCGAGCGGGTAAAGGCCTGACCGTCGGCCAGTGCCATGGTCGCTCCAACCGCAAGCAGTATGCCCGTCAACGCGAGCGCGAATGACTTCTTCATGGTTTGCTCTCCGATGATCTTAGTGCCTTCGTAAAAAGGGACACGGAGAGCGGGGCCATCTCCCGCCAGGCAATCAGAGCTCCGGGTGCTGGCTCAGGCCGGCCTCGAGTAATACCGCAGTTGCATGCTCTCGACTTCTGGCAGCTGCTTCCGGTTGGGTGAGCGAATCGAGAATATCGGCCTTGAGCCGAAGTCGCTGTGCACGCATAAGCGACTCCCCCGGGGGATCGTTGAACGCCAGGCTGGCCTCGATGCTTGCCAGTGCATCGGTATGCCGACCGCGAGCATGCAGGCAGGCGGCGCGCGCTTCGTCTATTTCCGCCTGATCGTCCGGACCTTCGGGCAGGTTCCATTCAGCCATGGCTTCCAGGGCCGACAGGCCGGCCGCCGCATCTCCCAGCCGGCATCGTGCCAGGGCGAGCCTGGCCCGACTCAGAACCGCGCCGGTGACCGGAGAGTCGGGATCGGAGAAGCGCTCAGCCGACCGCTGGAGATGTTCGACTGCCTGCTCGTCTCGCCGCATGCGAAGCAACATCCGGCCCAGGTGGTAATCGCGCCAGTGGTAGGTCTCCTGGTCGACCTCACGGGCATCCGCCCATTCACGCAGGCTCGCATGAGTCAGCTCCAGTGCCTGTGAGTAATTGCCGGTGTAGAGGTTCAGGGCGGCCAGGCTACCGAGGCTCGCGGCGCGGTAGGAAACGGGGCGCTCCTGGTAGATGCGGTCATACAGCTCAAGGGCGAGATCGAGGTTATCCCGGGCTTGATCAAAATGGCCGAGCCTGATTTGCAGTGCAGCCAGGTTGGCGCGTTCGACCGCATGCGCCCGGCTTTTGGTTCCGTGCACTCGTGCCGACAACTCCACCGCCTGACGGTCGTACTCGAGCGCCTCCTCCAGTCGGCCAAGCCGGCCATGGATTCCAGCAAGGGTATTGACCAGTCGCAGCCGGCTGCTATCGGGCAATCGAATCGCTCCGTCATTTTCGGACTGCGCCATAACGGGGTCGAGCAATTCGTGCGCGGCACTTGCCTCGCCAAGCCGATATTGCAGCCATGCACGCCGAATACGGGCATTGAGCCACGCACCCTGCGCCCGCTCATGATCGGCAGCGACCTGCTCGGCCTCAATTAAAAGTGCCATCGCCTCCGCCGCGCCTGCCCGCCCCGGATACAGTACGAGCATGCCGTTGAGCGTCAGCGCCCGGGCGAGATCCTCCGGCCGCGCTTCGGCATTCGCGCGAGCCAGCGCCACGGCCGACTCGACCAGCGGCTCGGCTTGTTCGAGCTGGCCGAGGTTCATGTAGACATCGGCGATGGCCAACAGCATGCCGAGGCGATCTGCATCGGAAACGGCACCATCGTCCAAGGCACGACGTGCACCGGCATCGAGTAGCTCCCCGGTTGTCGGCAATTCGTCGTGAGGGCGATCGGGGCGGGCGGCCCGAAACAGGCCGATGAGAAACTCCTGCAGGGATTGCGCTCTCGCCAGTTCGGCCTCGGCCCCGGCCAGCGCGGCTTCGGCCCGCTCCGCTGACTCACGCGCGAGATCCCGCTCTTCGGCCAGCTGCAGAGTCATCCACGCGCCACCAAGAACCATCACCAGCACCGCAGTGGCAGAGACCAGTGAAAGCGAACGGTTGCGTCGCACCCAGCAGGAAAGACTGTAGACCAGACCGCCCCCGTGAGCGAGCACGGGGCGATCTCCCAGCCAGTCATCGATATCGGCGGCCATGGCCGATGCCGAGGCGTAACGACAGTCGGTTGATTCGGCCGTCGCCCGATCGATGATCGAGCGCAGATCGGCCGCAGCAACCTCGTCGCCGACCAGGTCGTCGAGCAGGTGCCCGAGCTGCCAGATATCGGATGCAGTGGTGAGCGGATCACCGGCGCGCTGCTCGGGGCTGGCGTAATCCGGAGTCAGCCCGTAGCTTGAACCCAGGCCGCCGCCTTTCATGCGCGAGATGCCGAAATCCACCAGGCGCGGCTCGCCGCGGCCGTCGACCAGCACGTTCGACGGCTTGATATCGCCGTGGATCAGGCCGCGGCGATGGGCATAATGCACGGCCCGGCACAGCTTGGCGACCAGCACCAGGCGCTCGTGCAACTCGAGCCCGACGGCATGACGGTCGATGATCTCCCCCTCGGCCAGGTCCATGGCGAACCACAGCATGCCGTCATCGGTCTGGCCGCCGTCGATCAGCCGGGCGATATGCGGATGATCCAGGCTGGCCAGCAATTCCCGCTCGCGCGCCAGGGCTTCGCGGCCGCCCAGAACCGGCCGATCGCCGCGCAGCCATTTCAGCGCGACCTGCTGGGAGAAGGCACCATCTGCACGCTCGGCCATGTAGACCACGCCGCTGCCGCCGCGACCCAGCTCACAGACAATACGCCATGCACCGATACGATCCCCGGGTTCGGGCTCGCGGGTCTCGGAAAGTCGCCGGAGAAAGCCCTCGAACAGTCGGCCTTCAAGCACACCGCCGGGTTTTAGCCGATCGTCGCCCATCAGTCAGTCCAGTCGCGCCGCCAGCCACTCCCGGGCCGCTTTCCAGTCGCGCTGTACGCTCCTAAGCGAGCGACCGGTGGCCTCGGCGGCTTCTTCCTCGGTCAGGCCGGCGAAGAACCGGCATTCGACCACCCGTGCCTGCTCTGGATGAATTTCGGCCAGGCGCTCCACGGCCTGGTCGACAGCCAGGCAATGTTCAGCCTCGGCGCGCTCGGCGGCATCGTCGTCGCGCAACTCGACATGCACGGCACCGCCGCCGCGCTTTGCGGCCAGACGTTCACGCGCATAGTCGACCAACAACTGACGCATGATGCGTGCAGCCAGGTTGAAGAAATGGGCGCGGTCGTTGACCTCGAGTTCGCCGGAATTGAGGAAGCGGAGATAGCACTCGTGGACCAGGCTGGTGGTGTCCAGCGCCTGGCCGTCACCGCGACGACAACGGTGGGCCAGCTGGCGCAAGTCGACGTAAAGCAGGGCCACCAGCCGGTTGAGCGCCGGTTGATCGCCGTCGCTGGCCGCCTTCAGCAGTAAGGTGAGTTCGCCGGACATGACGGCATCGGATCCCTGACGGATTCTCCATGTGCCTGATTCGGAAGGTTAACACCGCCCGGAAGCAGCGACCAGTCCGTGAGACACCCCGGTTCGGCCCCCGCGGCCGCGATGGCTGTCAGACCGTATCGCGCGTGCCGGTCAGGTATCGCCACAGCCACCCCTGGTGAATCTCGTGCCCGGTCAGCGCACGCCCCAGGATATTCTCGTTCTCCAACATGGCACGCAACCGCCGGCCGGCACGCGGATGGCCGGCCAGGAGTAGACGATCACCGAGCATCAAGCCGGTCTCCCCGGCTGGATTCAGCCGGTCTTCACTGTCGCGCCGCAGCAGCAGGGCCTCGACGGGCAGGCGCTTTCCCTTGTGGACCGGGTCGTTCAGCAGGGCCGAGACAGGGACTTCGACACCGCGCTCGATCAGGCTGGCCAGTGCCGGGGCGCGGCGTTCACTGATGCGCAGGGTGAGGAAATCGGGTGGGGACCCCCGGCAATGCCCGGACAAGCGATCGAGCAGGTCGTCGATTTCATCCTCTTCACATTCGAGTATGCGCTCGATGAACGGCTGCACCAGGGGGGAACGAATGCGGCTGAGGATGGTGCCGGCAATCACGTTGCTGGGCTGGGCGACCAGGTCCGGCTCGGCGGCCCGCACCATGGCATGGCTGGAAAGCCCGTTCTCCAGGACGCCGGTGAACAGGTCGGGCTTCAACTCGCGGGCCGTGATCAGGATGGAGAGATTGTCGACGTCGTCGCGGGTGGTGGCAAGGATACCGACGGCCCGGTCGATGCCGGCTTCCTCAAGTGTTTCGGCCTGGGTGCCTCGGCCGCGAATGAAGTTGCTGGGCAGGCCGTCAATCGTTTCGTCTTCCTCGATGACGGTCACCTCGATGCCGATCTCTACAAGCATCGCATGCATGGCCTTTCCGAGGCGACCGAAGCCGGCCAGGATCCAGGGGCCGCGCAGTGGTTGACGAATATCGGGGACACGCGCATCCGGCCCGGACTGCAGCCAGTGATAGAGGCGAAAGGCGGCCGGTCGTTCGATGGCCAGGCGCATGCGGTGAACGTATTCAAAGACCGGGTTGACCACATCCTCGGTATCGAACGACCGCATGTTGTCGGCCACCTCGGGCATGTCGGCACGCGCGTGGATTGCGCAACGCTTGTTGAGCAGGCGGGTGGCCACGGCAATCTTGAGGTTGGCATGGTCATCACCGGTCACTGCCATCACGCCCATGCACCAGCGGCTACGCATGCCGCTTTCGATCAGGTTGTCGGGTGGGCGGGCGTCCATGGCGAAGCTGACAACGGGCATACGGAAATTCTGCACCGAGAGGGCATCGATCTTGTCGCCGTTGCGATCAATGACGACCACGGGATGGCGGCGCTCGGTCAGGGCCCGGGTCAGCAGGCGACCCGTATCGCCATAGCCGCAGACCAGGTAGAAGGGTTCGTTGATGGCACGCACGGCGCGGCGGAAACGAGCCCGCTGCATGCTGCGCCGGAAGGACGGTTCCTGAAGGAGCGAGATGATCGTGCCGATCGAGAACAACCAGGCGATCACGGTCAGATAGATGCTGACCATGGTCCAGAGCCGCTGGGCCGGGGTGAAATCGTAGGGTATTTCACCGAAACCGATGGTCGAGCCGGTATAGCTGACCACGTAGAAGGCCTCAAAAAGGCTCAGTCGCCAGGGGTTGCCCTCGTCGTCGACGCCGGGCATCAGAGTGAAGCCGGCCGTGGCGATGGCATAGGCCGAGATCAGCACGACCAGCGGCACCCGCATTCGCCGGAAAAACAAAAAGAGGAACGAATCGCTCATTCGACCGCAACGCTAGCGGCTGAAGCCGGCCGTTTCCATGGTCAGCAGCACTACCGACAGCATATTGGCCAGCAAGGCACCGCCGGACAGCGAAACAATGGTGGCCATGACCGCTGGCGTCAGGCCGATATCGGTCACGTGAACGGCAATCGCCCAGACCAGGGCGGCGGCGAACAGGTGCAGGTCGACGACCAGGCTGGAGGCGACCAGCATGGCGCTCATCTGCGAGCGCTCACCCAGCTTCATCACGGTAGCGATCAAGCCCACGACCAGGGCGGCGAACAGTTCGTAAACGTTGTGATGATCAGGATTGTCGATCTCGCCGAGAAAGAATCCGAAGTTCAGGGTCAACGCCAGCAAGACGAAGAATCCGAAGACAACCTTACTCATGTTCATTGCGGCCCCTCGATGTTTCGTTGGAGCTTCATTATGCACATGCCGGGACCGGTACAGGCGCAAGCCGACACAAAAACCGGACTATCGATGCTGGCCCGCAGTTCGGGTGACTTGAAATCAGGCGTGCAGGGGGGCACGCCATTCGTTTCGAGCCAGGGCAGTCCCTGACTCGAAGTCAGGATCGGTCAGTGGGTCACGTGGTTCATCAGATGACACTCAGCCGTTGCACAATCTAGGGAACCTCTGAACAACTCTGCACGGGCGCGACAGCGCAGGCGAGAACGCAAGGGCGGTTTGCCCGCAGGGCAAGTAGCCCTGGAGTGGAGCCGTTGCGCGTGCCTCTGCGGGAGGCTCCGGCTTGGCTTGGGCG
>SKZJ01000216.1 GCA_007127425.1 Wenzhouxiangella sp. | reverse complement strand
TTGACCTGGAACAACGCCAGCAGCCCGACCACCAGCAGTACGTCATGCACCAGTGCGCCGACCGCACCAACGGCGAAGCGCCACTGGAAGCGGAAGGACACGTAGAGCAGGATGCCGATCAGCGCATAAAGCAGCGCCAGGCCACCCTGCTCGGCCAACTCCTGGCCGACCTGCGGGCCGACGAATTCGACTCGACGCATGTCGATACCGGGCTCGTGACGCTGCAGGGCTTGCAGCACCCGTGTACTGAGTTCGGCACCGGTCTCGTCGGCCTCGCCGACGGGGATGCGCACCACGAGCTCGCGCGCGGTGCCGAAGGTTTGCACGGTAAAGTCGTCGAAGCCGTCATCGGTCAGCGCCTGGCGCACATCGGACAGTTCCGGCGCTTGCGGGTAACCGACCTCGATCAGCGTACCGCCGGTAAAGTCGAGGCCGAAGTTCAGCCCGCGACCGACCAGCACGGAGATACCAACCAGCAACACGATCGCCGAGATGATCAGCGCCACGTTGCGGTAGCGCATGAAGTCGATTTTTGTATCTGCCTTGATAATTTCCATGATTCAGATCCTTAAATCGCCAGGGCCTTGACGCGCTTGCGCCCGCCATAGATGAGGCCGATGACGGCACGCGTACCGAGAATGGCGGTGAACATCGACGTTACGATGCCCAGGCTGAGGGTGACTGCGAAGCCCTTGATCGGACCGGTACCGAACATGAACAGCACGATCGCGGCGATCAGCGTGGTGACATTGGCGTCGGCGATGGTCGAGAAAGCCTTCTCGTAACCGGCCCGTATGGCCGCCTGCGGCGTATTGCCGTTTCTCAGCTCCTCGCGTATTCGCTCGAAGATCAGCACGTTGGCATCCACGGCCATGCCGACGGTCAGCACGATACCGGCGATACCCGGCAGCGTGAGCGTGGCGCCAAGCAGTGACAGCAGTGCGATGACCAGGACCAGGTTGGCGGTCAGCGCCATGTTGGCGACAAGGCCGAAGACCTTGTAGTAGAAGGCCATGATGAGCAACACCACGGCAAAGCCGATCATGACCGAGCGGAAACCCTGGTCGATATTGTCCTGGCCGAGGCTGGGGCCGACGGTACGCTCTTCGATGATCTGCATCGGTGCCGCCAGCGCACCGGCGCGCAGCAGCATGGACAACTGGGCTGCCTCGGTCGATGAGCCCAGGCCGGTGGTCTGGAAGCGACGTCCGAACGGCTCACGCGTGACCGCCGCGGAGATCACTTCTTCGACGCGCCGGGTCGTGTGAACTTCCTCGCCGTCGACGATCTCCGTTTCCGGCCGGTGCTCGATGAACACCACCGCCATGCGGTTGCCGACGTTCTGGCTGGTGTGGTCGAGCATGCGACGCGCGCCAGTGCCGTCGAGCGTGACCACCACGTTGGGCTGACCGGTCTGCTGGTCGAAACCGGCGGCTGCGCCAATCAGGTTGTCGCCGGAGGCAATGACCTCTCGAGACAGCAGCAACGGCTCGCCGTTGCGATGGAAATACAGGCGCGAGCCCGGCGGAACGCGGCCGGTGCGCTGGGCCTCGTAAGGGTCATTCTGCTCATCGACGGCCCGGTACTCGACGGTGGCCGTCGCACCCAGCACGCGCTTGGCCTCGGCGGTGTCCTGCACGCCGGGAAGCTGCACCACGATACGCTCGGCACCCTGCTGCTGGATGATGGGCTCGGAAACACCCAGTTCGTTGACACGGTTACGCAGCGTGGTGATGTTCTGCCTCAGCGCCGTCTGCTGCAACTCCTCGAGGTAATCCTCGTCGATCGTGCCGCGGACATTGAACGTATTCGAGGCGTCGCGCGATTCCAGCACCAGTTCCTCGACCTCGCGCTCGATGGCCCGCATCGCGTTATCGCGGTCCTCTGCCGAACGCAGTTCGGCGACCACGGCATTGCGGTCGACCCGCACGGAGCGATAGCGGATGCCGGCATCGCGCAGGACGTTGCGCAGATCGCTGACGTAGCGCTCGAGCTGCTGCTCGCGGGCCGAATCCATGTCGACCTGCATCAGGAAGTGAACCCCACCCTGCAGGTCCAGCCCCAGCACCATTGGCTCGGCACCGAACATGCGAAGCCAGGGCGGTGTCGCCGGCGCCAGGTTGAGCGCCACGACATAGTCCTCGTCCAGATCCTCACGCAGGATGTCGGCGGCACGCAACTGGCGGTCCGTGTTGTCGAAACGCACCAGCAGGCGTTGCGGCTCGAACTCGACCTGGCCGTATTCCAGGCCCTGGGCTTCAAGGATGCGCTCGACTTCTGCCGGCAGTTCGCGCTCGAGCTCGAAGCCGCGCAGCGAAGACACCTGCACGGCCGGGTCGTCGCCGAAGATGTTGGGCAGGGCGTAAATGATGCCTGCAAAGATCACGATGATCAGCAGGACGTATTTCCAGCGTGGGAATCGGTTCATTGGAAGTACTTCAGTTCTCGTGGGGCCGCACGGTTACGGACAAGAGTTGGATCAGTTGGCGGAATCCATGGTTCCCTTCGGAACCACCTGCGCCACGGAATGCCTTTGCAGCTTGATGGTAACGCTGTCGTTCACCTGCAGGGACACGAAGCTGTCGCCGACTTCCGTGATGCGGCCCAGCATGCCGCCGGCAGTCACGACCTCGTCGCCCACCGACAGGCCGGAAACCAGTTCACGGTGCTGTTTATTGCGCTTCATCTGCGGGCGAATCAGCAGGAACCAGAAAATCACGATGATCAAAATCAACGGGATGAAGCTGGCAAGCATGCTCGGTTCCTGGGCCCCGGCGTCCTGCGCCATGGCGCTGGCAATGAAGAAGTCCATATGTCGTGTCCTCGGAGTCTCGTTTTGAACGGTTCGGGGCGCGGATTGCCCCGATACAAACGCGCAATTATTGCACAGCTGGCCTGTTGTAACCAGACTGTCCGGGCTCCGCGACGGTCAACCGGCGTCGAGTTCGAGTCGAAGCCAGCCACGGGCACGCTTGAGCTGGCGCTGCACGGTGCGCACCGAGCAATCGGAGATTTCGGCCAGTTCATCGGCCGTGTAGCCACCGTAGTAGCTACCGACGATGAGTTCGGCCAGGTCCCGATCATGCGCTTCAAGCCGTTCCAGCGCCTGCTCGATGCCCAGCACGCGCTCGGCATCGCACCGATCGACGGCGACCAGGTCCTCTTCGAGCACCACGTGCGGAGCGCCGGCACCGCGCTTGTGGCTGAGCCGTGCGCGGGCCTGATCGACAATGAGCTGGCGCACCGCCAGGGCACTCACCTTCATCAGGTGCGCCCGGCACTGGATCGCCGGCGGGTTGTTGGCAAAGAGCTTGAGAAACACTTCGTGTACCAGCTCGGTCGTGCGCGCCTGATCGCCCCTGCTGGCCCGGTGCTGGTTGTGGGCGATTCGCCGAATATCGTCGTAGACCAGGCCCATGATGCGGTCGAGCGCCTGGGGCGAGTCCTGCAGGCCATTGAGCAGGCGCGTCACCTCGCCCTGCTCCGCCGCGGCGCTCGTGATCACGCTGTCGTTCATTCCGAACTTCCCTCGCGGTGTTCACCGCTATCATGCATTGCATCGAGGCGCCCCCTCCAGGCGTCTCGGCGACGATCATGCCCGTCCCCGGGCGCTTCCTGATGCCAGGCAGTGTAGAACTCGACCATGTCCTCCATCAACTCTATCGTGCGGGCATGTTCAGCACCCAGCGTTTCAATGAAGGTTTCGTGCGCATCAAGCAGATAGGGTTCGGCATCGGCATGCCGGCCCATGACAGACAGGGTCTTGCCGTAGCCGGCCTGAAACACCGCCATATGCCAGTGCCCTGCCGGCAAAAGCACCCGCGCCTTGTCAAGCACCTCGCGACCGAGCGCCTGAGCCTCTTCGATCCGTCCTTTTTCCCTCAGAACCCGCGCCATGTTGTAACGCGAAGCCAGCGTGGCGGGGTGATCATCACCGAGCGTGGCCCGGGTTCCTTCCAGAGACTCCCGGTAATAGACGGCGGCCTCTTCCAGGCGCTCCTGGCGGTCGAGGACGACACCGAGATTGTTGATGATATCGAGCGTGGAGGGATGGTGATCACCGCGCACCCGCCGACTCCGCGCCAAGGCTTCACGGTAGTATTCCTCTGCTTCGGCATAACGCTCCTGGTTGCGCAGCAGCACTCCCATATTGTTGAGCGACTGCAGGGTGGAACGGTCGTCGTTGCCAAGCACGGCCCGCCGCCCGTCAAGCGCGCGCAGCATCCAATCCTCGGCCTCATCGAGCCGACCCATGGCGACCAGCAGCACACCGAGATTGCTCATCGAGGCCAGCGTATCGGGATCGTCGTCCCCAAGCGCGCGCAATCGCCCATCGAGTGCCTCGCGATAGTACGGCTCGGCCTCGGCCAGTCGCCCCTGCCGGCGCACCAGCACGCCGAGGTTGCTGACCGACTCGAGCGTATCGGGATGATCGTCGCCCAGCACGCGGCGGCGTCCCCGCAGCGCCCGGCGTTCGTAATCCTCGGCTGCTTCCAGCTTGCCCTGACTGCGCAACAGTCGGCCGGCGTTGCTGAGCGAAGACAGGGTGCGTGGATGGTCCGCACTGAGCTCTTCCTGGTAGATGTCCAGCGCCTGCTCCTGCAACTCCCAGGCGCGATCGTATATCGCCAGGTTACGCATGGTATTGGCCACAGACTGCAGCAGCCGCGCGCGTACCAACGGCTGATCGCCAAATTGCGCCTCGATTCCGCTGACCGTTCCGGTCAGTACGTTGTCCTCCAGCCACCCCAGCGCCAGGTTGGAGAAGTTGATTCCGGACAGCGTCTCTTCCAGTTCGGCAAGGGAGCGCTCAAGTTCCTCCCCGGACTGCCCTTGCCCACCAAGCCACTCGCGCTGCTTGCCAAACAGCCCCTCGCGCAGGCTGACCCCCATCAGCGCGGTATCGATTTCTGCCAGCTGCTCTTCCTGGAACCGGGCCACCAGCTCGAGTTCCGAGGCGTGCCGCTCGGCCCGCTGACGTTCGCTTTCCGCCTCAAGGTAGAGCGCGGTCGAGATCGCGGCGCCGGCAGTCAGAGCCGCCATCAGGGCGCCCAGCGCCGCGAGCGGGAGTTTGTTGCGCCGCAGGAATTTGCGGCCACGCTGCAATCGTCCGGGTGGTGAAGCCAGCAAGGGCTCGTCCCGGGTGAAACGCAGCACGTCATCGAGCAGGGACTGCACCGAGGCGTAGCGGCCCTCCGCCCTGGCCTCGCACGCATGCTGGATGATGGCTCGCAACTCGTCGCCGCGGCTGACCTCATCAAGGCGGTCTCGCGCTCCAGTGCCTCGCTCGTGACCGTATGGGGATCCGGCCAGCATGGCGTGCAGCAGCGCACCCAGCGACCAGATGTCGGAACGCGTGGTGATCGACTCCCCGGCCAGTTGCTCGGGTGCAGCAAATGCAGGCGTCATGGCCACCAACTGCGGCGCTTCCCCGGTGCCGGCATCGCTCAGCAGAAAGGCCACGCCGAAATCCATCAGCTTGACCTGCCCGTCGTTGCGTATACGGATATTGGCCGGTTTGATGTCGCCGTGCACGACCAGGCGCTGGTGTGCATGCGATACCGCCTCGGCCACCTCTCGAAAAACATTCAGGCGTTGTTCTACGGAGGGACGGGACTGAGCCATCCAGCGATCAAGGTTGGACCCCTCGACCCATTCCATCACCAGGTACGGCTCCCCCTCATCGGTCAGACCGGCATCCATCAGGCGGGTGATGGCTGGATGATCGAGACGCGCCAGCAAACGGGATTCACGTGCCAGCTGCTCGGACAGTGCCGGTCGTCGGGAGGCAATCAGCTTGATGGCCACCTCCATGTCGAAAGCACCGTCGGCTCGCTCGCCGCGATACACCTTGCCCATGCCGCCGGCGCCGACCGGCTCGGCAATCCGCCAGGGTCCCAGCCGGGTTCCCGGCTCCAGTTCAGGGCTTTCCGGCGCGTCGATCCTGTCCAGCACCTGCTCGGCAATGGAGTCGGGAGTTTCGGTCAACAGGCAGGTGGTTGTGCGACTCTCGCGCGCCAGCGGCAGGAACCAGCGCGACAGCCGGGGATAGCGACGCTGGCATTGCGCGAGAAATGCAGACCGTTCGTCGGGAGACAGTTCGAGATAGGTGTCGAGCAGACGATCCAGTGCCCTTCGGCGCGACGTTGTCAACGAAAGCGTGCTGGCCATCAGTTGTGATCACCGTTCAGTTCGACAGCTCGCTGGCCGGCGAGCCCGGAACACAATGATAACGGAGAAGTTGGCAGGTCAGTCCGGGATCCCGCTTCGCCAGCCGTGCGCCAGTCGTTCGGCAAGATCGCTGAACTCTCCTTGTTCAATGGCCTCGCGCATCCGGGCCATCAGTTGCTGGTAGTAGTGCAGGTTATGGATGGTCGCCAGGCGGTGGCCAAGAATTTCGTTGCAGCGGTTGAGATGCTTGAGATAGGCGCGTGAATAGTTGCTGCAGGTGTAGCAATCACAGTTCTCGTCGATCGGTCGGGTGTCTTTCTGGTAACGGGCGTTGCGAATCTTCATCACCCCATGGCTGGTAAACAGGTAGCCATTGCGAGCATTGCGGGTGGGCATCACGCAGTCGAACATGTCCACCCCGCGCGCCACAGACGCCACCAGGTCCTCTGGGCGGCCCACGCCCATCAGGTAGCGGGGCCGGTCGATCGGCAGCAGGGGCGTGGTCGCTTCCAGTACACGTTCGCGCTCATGCTCGGGTTCGCCCACCGACAGTCCGCCGATGGCATAGCCATCAAAGCCGATCTGCATCAGCCCTTCGGCCGAGCGGCGGCGCAAATCGGGATACATGCCGCCCTGTACGATACCGAACAGCGCCGCCGGGCTGTTGCCGTGGGAAACCCGAGAACGCTCGGCCCAGCGCAACGACCGCTCCATGGACTCGCGCGCCTGCTGTTCCGTGGCCGGGTAAGGCGTGCATTCGTCGAAGATCATGACAATATCCGAGCCCAGCTCGCGCTGAACCCGCATCGACTCTTCGGGACCGAGAAAGACCTTCGAACCATCCACCGGCGAGGCGAAGGTCACGCCCTGCTCGTCCATCTGACGCAGATCGGCCAGGCTGAATACCTGGAATCCGCCGGAGTCGGTGAGAATGGGACCGGACCAGCCCATGAAGTCGTGCAGGTCGCCATGTGCGCGGATCACTTCGGTACCGGGCCTGAGCATCAGGTGAAAGGTATTGCCCAGCACGATCTCGGCACCAACCGACCGCAACTCCTCCGGCGTCATCGCCTTGACCGTGCCATAGGTCCCCACCGGCATGAACGCCGGCGTCTCAACCGTCCCACGCGGGAAAGTCAACCGCCCCCGCCGTGCTTCACCGTCGGTCCTGATTAGATCGAATTCCATCTTATTGTCGTTTGCTCGTTGGCTCGTTTTTCGTTGTTGGTTTTTTTGGCATCAGTACGTCGGAAGTCCGTAGCTCGTCTACGGAGACTTCGCCACAACGCCTAACACCTAACACCTAAATCTTCACACTTCACACTTAACACTCGCATTCATGCGACAAACATCGCATCCCCATAACTGAAAAACCGATACTCGCCCTCGATGGCATGACGATAGGCCTCCAGAATGCGCTCGCGCCCTGCGAAGGCACTGACCAGCATCAGCAGGGTCGATCCGGGG
>SKZJ01000163.1 GCA_007127425.1 Wenzhouxiangella sp. | reverse complement strand
CGCGCCTTGCGGCGTCGGCTCGAGGAGGAAGCCAATGAACAGGTCGCCTGACATGTCCCGCGCTGAACTGAACGCCGAGGAGCGGCTGACCACTGCGGATCGCCGGCCGGACGATCCCGAACTGGCCGCCGACTGGGCCCTGAGCCGCCAACTGCGCGGCCTGGAGACGCCACCCCTGCCGGCCGGCCTTCGCTCGCGGGTGATGAACGCCACACGACGACCGCAGCGCCCGGCCTGGTGGCTGGGTATGGCCGCCGCCGTGGTGATCGGGCTGGCCGTGGTGCTGATCATCGAACCGCTCGATCAGCCAGGCGGATCGCCCACCGTTGCCGAGGCCGACTTGCACGACCTGCAACTGGCCCTGGCCGGCCTGGAATTCGGTGCCCGCCGCGCCGGCACCGTGACCGGTCGGCAATTGGCCCAGAGTTTGAGCACGACACGAATCGACCTGGACGAAGTGCCCTACGCCAACCAGGTCGGGTACTGGATTCAGCCACATACCTCGAACAACCACTAAACCCCACACAGGAGCCATGACCATGAAGATCCATTTTTCCATTCTGCTGTTTTGCCTTTCACTGTCGCTCACCCTTGCCAATACCCCCGCCGTGGCCAGCGAGCCGGGCCACGTCGACCTGGCCCCGCTGGCTGCAGCCATGGACGCCACGCCCAGGGTCAACCTCGCCTTCGGTCCGGCCATGTTGGGCGGTTTTGCCGAAACCCTGCGCCAGAAGAACCCGGAGCTGGCCACCGTGCTCCAATCGGTGAAGGGACTGCGGGTGATGGTCTATGAAGGCGTCGACAGCAGTGCTGCCGATTCCCGGATCGACTCGATTATCGAACGCCTGGGAGCGGACGGCTGGGCGCCGGCGCTGACCGTTCGTGATGGCAGCACCGAAGTCGACCTACTGCTGATCGAGTCGGGCCAATACGTCAGAGGCCTCACCCTGCTGGTGCGTGACGGCGCCAGCACGGCGGTCTTCGTCAATATCCATGGCGAACTCGATCCGGTATTCATCGGCCAGGTCATCGGCCGCGGCAAGGCCATGGCCGATTTCAGCCTCGACGGCCTGATGGGCCAGATCCAGGACCAGGGCAACGGCAAGGACGACAAGGAAGACTGAGCGGTCAGCAGTCAGCGCCGGCGGCGGCACGATCCGTCGCCGGCGCAGTGCCATTCGATCAACGCCCCGCACATGAGTCAGGGCAGCATTATTCCCGGCGCCGATCGAGCCCACGCAGCACCAGATCTTCGTAACTGACGACCCCGAGCACTTCATCGGCGGTATCGATCACCGGCGCGAGGGTCAGACCGAAGTTGTCGAACAACCGCGCACAATAACGCACCTGCATATCGGGACGAACGCCCAGTGCAGGCTTGGACATGATTTCGTAGACATTGGTCCGCTCCGGCGCCCGATTCGGTGCCAGGACCTTCTTGGCGATGTCGGATAACAGCACGATGCCGTACTCGTCATCTTCATCGCGTTTTTCGACTACCAGGGCCAGAGCCTGATCTTCACGCATCAACGCCAATGCCTGGTCGACGGTCGCCAGGCCATCAACCCGACAGAAGCGTGAGTGCATTACGTGGCGCACTCGAACGATATTTGCATTCTTGCTCATGGCGGAATCCTCTAGATCGTTCGTTTCAATTCGTCTGTCAACGCCTGCATCTGGTGACGCACGCCCAGTGCATCCTCGACGTTGAGCTGCACGGCAATTCCCGTACCCGGGGTGTCATCGAACTCGCCCACCCTGGCCAGCGTCTCGAGAATACGCCGGGCCCGGTGCTCTTCGACCAGGAACAGGATGGCATCCCTGACATCGCTGATCTCCAGGCCGAAAATCCCGAAGGACCGATTGCAGCCCTCGCCCCGCGCCCCGGTGATGACCGTCGACCCGGTGGCGCCGGCCTCACGCGCCGCCTTGATCAGGTCGCGGCTACGCCGTTCATCGACCACGGCAAGTATCAACTTGAATCTCATGGGTCTGCCTCCGATTGGTCTGCCTGGCTAAAAACCCGCACCTGGTGACGCAGCCCCACGCTGTCTTCGACATCAAGCTGACAGACAACGCCGGTACCGGGTGTTTCATCAAAGGCGGCTTCGCGGGCAACGTGCTCGATGATGTAAGCGGCCCGAGCGACCGGCACGATGAACAGCAGCACGTCGCGACAGGCATCCAGACTCAGGCCGAGAAACTGGTTCAGGCCGCGCCGCCCTTCTCCACGTGCCTGATGGATCACGGTCGCGCCCGCAGCACCCGCCTCGCGTGCCGCGTTGATCACCCGGTCGCTGGAATCGGCATCGACCATGGCGATCAGCAGCTTCATCTGCATCAGTGCTCCTCCTGCAAGCGACGCTTGCGACGGTTCCTCCACTCCCCGAGCTGAGCATAAGCCAGGACGGACATGATGGGGAACAGACTGGCAAAGGCAATCAGCCCGAAACCGTCGATCAACGGGCTACGTCCCGGGACACTACTGGCCAGGCCCAGGCCGAGCGCGGCGACGAGTGGAACGGTAACGGTCGACGTCGTGACGCCACCGGAGTCATAGGCGAGGGGGATGATGATCCGGGGTGCAAAAACCGTCTGGATAATCACGATGACGTAACCGACCATGATGAAGTATTCCAGTGGCGCACCCGTCACGATGCGCCAGCTCCCCAGGGCGATACCAATCGCCACGCCGAGAGCCACGGCCATTCGCAGCCCGGTCACACCGATGGCACCGGCCGAGACATCTTCAGCCTTGATGGCCACGGCAATCAACGCCGGCTCGGCAATGGTCGTCGCGAAGCCTATGCAGAAAGCGAAGATGTACACCCAGTAGTAGTCTTGCCAGCGAACGGCGTCGAAAACCGTTGTGCCCGTACCGGCCAGGAAACCCGGATCGGTGAGTTGGGCCGCCATCAGCTGCCCCAGGGGAAACAGGGCCTGCTGCAGCCCCTGAAGGAAAAGAGACAGGCCGATGACCACGCAGGCGAAACCGACCAGGATACGACCCAGATTCGGAATGCGCCGACGCAGCACCAGGAGCTGGAAACCGACCAAAACCGCTGCAATGGGAAGCACGTCCAACATCGTTGCAACAAGCGCTTCGAGCATTCCGGGCAGCGGGTTCATGACAGCAGGATTCCGTAGCCCATCACGAAGATCATGGGTGTGAGCGAAGCGAAGGCGATCAACCCGAAGCCGTCGACCACCGGGTTACGGCCCTTGATGCTGGAGGCCAGGCCCACGCCTAATGCCGCCACCAGTGGCACCGTTATGGTCGAGGTAGTCACACCGCCGGCATCGTAAGCGATGCCGATGATTTCCGGGGGCGCGACCCTTGTCATCAGAACGACCCCGACATAGCCGCCGACGATCAGGTAGTGCAGCGGCCACCCCAGCACGATTCTCAGCACGCCCAACATGATCGCAAACCCGACAGCCAGAGCCACGCTCAAACGCAGTCCATCCGCGTAGCCGGCACGAGATGCCTCGTCCATCGCGATCATCCCGGCCTCTGCTGCAACCCGCCCGGCCTCACCAGATACGGCAATCAGCGCCGGTTCGGCAACGGTCGTTCCAAAGCCCAGGGCAAAACCGAAGATCAACAGCCAGAACAGACTGCCCTTCCTGGCGAAGTCGTGAGCCATGGACTCCCCCAGCGGGAATAGCCCCATCTCCAGACCGATAACGAAAAGCGTCAACCCGACCACCACCAGCAAGGCACCGGCAAGCAGGTCAAACAGATCGGGGATCGGTTGCTGAAGCACCAGCAGCTGGAATAGCGCGATGACGAGGAAAATCGGCGCCAGGTCACGCACGCTGGACCCCAACTTTTCGGCAATCACCCGGAGCTGCCTGATCATGGGCTCAAAGCGTACCACCGGGACGGACGGCCAACACGCCTCATGCACTGCCGCTGAAACACGGCTCCCCGGTCCGGCAGGGCGACAGCTTCGACCCGTGCGTCTTCACCTGATTCTTGCGTATCATGATTCAGGGTCAATTCAAAGGAGCCGAAGCCATGTCCGGAAACTATCGCTGGCCCATCGCCCTGGGCATACTGGGGCTGATCCTCTTTCTCGCGGCGACGTGGACATTCGTGCAGGGATTCGGCGGCTGGCACACCACGTTCCAGGGGCCGGGCTCGGTGGAACTGGAGATTCCGGCAGCCGGAGACTATCGACTGTGGCACGAGGCGAAGGCCTCCATCGACGGACGGCTACAGGTGGTCGACGACGAACTGCCGGCTGGTTCGACCGTCGAGTTCTCCGATGCACGCGGAACCGTCGTCCCCCTGGAGCCAGCCCGCAGCAACATGAGTCAGGAAATCGGCAGCACCCGACGGGTGGCCATCGGGCGCATCGAGTTTCCCGATGCCGGCACCTACACCGTCTCCACCGCCGGCTTCGACGAACCCCGCCAGTTCCGGCTCAGCGAGATCCGCTTTCTCGACCACTTCCTGCGCGCCCTGCTGTTCGCCCTGCCCGGCACGGTGCTGGTGATCATCGCGTTGATCTGGGGCATCGTCATCGCCGTGCGCCGACGCGAGCGGAGCTGAAGCGTTCCGCTCACGCTCCACGCATCCTGCAGAACCACACCCGCTTCGAACATTGAAAGTTCGATCATTCGAATCTGTTTGGAATTTGGTGCTTGGTGCTTTGGGTATTCCAGATTGGTGAAACCGGTCTGGTCAGGCCGCTCGTCGTTTCGAGCGCTGCTCGGTGATGCGATCGTAGGCGCAGCGGATTTCACGGACCCGTTCCTCGGCCACCGGGCGCATGCTCTCCGGCATGCCCCGGCCGGCCAGCTTGTCCGGGTGATGCTGACTCATCAGCCGGCGGTAGGCCTTCTTGATCTCGGCATCGCTCGCCGACGGCGTGATGCCCAGCGCGGCATAGGCATCGTCCAGCCCCGTCGCGCTGGTTTCGGCAGTACCCGCCGCACCCCGGATCGAGGCCAGCAGGCGCTCGACATCCGTATCGGACAACCCCAGTGCATGCGCGATACGCTGCAATATACGGCGCTCCTTGGCATGCACAGTCCCGTCGGCGGCAATGGCCGAAAGCTGGACATGGAGAAAGAGTTGAAGCAGGGCGCGGTTGTTGCCGACCATGCCGCGCAACCTGACCACTTCCCCATACAGGTCGAAGCCCTCGCACTTGCCGCGGTTGAACGATGTCTGTGCCGCCCGACGCTGATCCGGCGACAAGCCGAGGATGTCGAAAAACTGCTCGGCAACACGAATCTCGTCGCGGCTCACCACGCCATCGGCCTTGCACACCGCGCCCATGACGGCAAAAGTGGAGTCGATGAACTGCTCGCGAACGGCGTCGAGGCCACGCGGCAGCAAATGGTTCAGCAGGTACCGGCCCAGTCCATAGCCCAATATCCCGCCGAGCACCAGCCCGGCGAAACCGCCCATGAACAGCCCGACGAGGGCGCCGATCAGCACGAAAAGTGTCATGGAAGGAATGGTACACGAGCGCCCTGCACAATCGCGCAACCGGTCTGCCCCAGACCAGCGACAGTGCCATGAGCGCCTGATCCACAGGCGACAGACCCGACCCAGACCGACAGCGCACCCGGCAGGCCGCGCCGAGGCTACAACTCGCAGCCTCGGACTGACTCGCGCTCAGACGGCTTGCGCCACCACTTGCCAGGCAATTACCAGCTGGCACGCGAAACCCGCAGCAAAGGACAGGGTTCTTATCCACGGGATGGCCAGGGTGTAACTCGCCGCGTGGATCACGCGCGCCCAGAAGTAGACCATGGCCGCAGCGGCCACTGCTGGTCCGGTCACATTCAGTGCATCGGCCACCAGCACCAGGAGGCCGAATACCACCAGGTTCTCGATCGCGTTGGCATGGGCCTTCATCAGTCGTTGAGCCCATGCCGACTGCGGTTCGGGATGCTCGGGGTACCCCACCGCACCGACCAGGCCGCGAACGGCAATGCGGTCAAGAATATAAGGGACCCAAAGCAAGGCGGTGAAGACACTGGTCAGGACCAGGTAAAACAGCTCGGTTTTCATGCCGGAACTCCCATATCCTGCCAATTGCAGGTGCCGATATCATCCTGCGTCCGGGCGACGCTGGCAAGCGTCCGGATGTCGGCAACCACAACGGCGATTTGTGGCGTGACATCCATCCGGTTGACGTGCCACTCCATGAATGCGCCCGAGATCCAGGGCAATTCGATATCCACCACCTTGAAAAGTACCGAGGAGGAGTGCCTGACATGCAACATCTCAGCAACTCAGAACTGAAACAAACCGCCGCAAACTACGAGAAACTCATGGTGCCGGCGCTGTTCACTCCCTGGGCGGAGCAGTTGCTGGATGCGTCGGGGTTCAGGCCTGGACACCGACTGCTCGACGTCGCCTGTGGCACCGGCATCGTGGCCCGCACGGCTGCCCAGCGCGCCGGGGCCTCGTCATCATCCATAATCGGACTGGATCCCAATCCCGGCATGATTTCGGTGGCCAGAGGCGCCGCCCCGGAGTTGGACTGGCGCGAGGGCGCGGCCGAGACGCTGCCGTTCGACGACCAGTCGTTCGATATCGTCACCAGCCAGTTCGGGCTCATGTTCTTCGAGGACCGCCAAGCGGCACTGCGCGAAATGCAGCGTGTTGTCACTCCGGGCGGTTGCCTGGTGGTGAGTGTATTCGACGACCTGGCCAACATCCCCGGCTACCGGGCCATGGCTGAGATCGTCGAGCAAGTCGCCGGAGAAGACGTGGCGGCAATACTGCAAATGCCCTTCTCGCTTGGCGATGCGGAAACACTGAAGACGCTGTGCAGCGACAGCGGCCTGTCGAACGCCGAAGTCATGACACGCGACGGTACGGCCCGGTTCCCGGACTCACGCACCATGGTGCTGGCCGACGTCAGGGGCTGGTTCCCGCTCGCCGACATTTCCCTGGACGATGAGCAGATCGACGAGATCGTTCGCCGACTCGACAGCGCACTGTCAGCCTATCGGGCACCGGACGGCAGCCTCAGCTTTCCCATGCCCGCCCACCTGATCGTCATGAAGCCGTAGGATCAACGGCCAGGCTCAATCCAGCGTGTCCAGCAGATGCCGGGTGATGGCATCGCAGCCGTCGATCAGCGGATCGACGCAGGGCAGGCCGGACAAGGCTTCGTGCATCGGGTCGTGACAGGCCACGAAGCGTCGGAACCCGGGAGCTTTTGTGCCAGAATCTTCACTCATGGAAACCAGCACCAATCTGCTGTTGGCCATGGGGGTCATCCTGGCCGTACCGTGGCTGATTTGGCGGCTTTGCCGCACAGAGCGTTATGCACCGCTGGTGGTGGTACAAATTCTCACCGGCATCCTGCTCGGCCCGGGCATCCTCGGTGCAGCCCTGCCCGAGCTGCATGGCCGGGTATTTGCCGGCGAAGTCATCACCTCGCTCGACGGCATCGCCACCTGGGGCGTGGTGTTGTTCGTGTGGCTGGCCGGCCTGGAACTGGACCTGGGCGCGACCTGGAAACATCGCGGCGATGCGCTCACCACCGCCTCGCTGGCGCTGCTCACACCGCTGGCCGCAGGCGCTCTGGTGGGCATCGGCTTGCTACTCCACGACCCGGCCTGGATGGGCACAGACGGCGCGCGCTGGCAATTCGTGCTCGGCATCGGTATGGCCT
>SKZJ01000219.1 GCA_007127425.1 Wenzhouxiangella sp. | reverse complement strand
TGGGCGTGGTCATGGCGGCCGGCGGCTATCCGGAAAGCTACGAAAAGGGTCACCCGATTCATGGACTGGATACCGACCTGCCCGACGACATCAAGGTCTTCCACGCCGGCACGCGCCTGTCCGACGACGGCCAGGTGGTGACCAATGGCGGTCGCGTCCTGTGCCTGACCGCACTCGGCGACACCGTGGCCGCCGCCCAGGGCCGCGCCTACCAGTGGCTGGCCCATATCGGGTTCGAGGATGCGTTTTATCGGACGGATATCGGGTTCCATGCCATTGAACGAGGCTCGGAGAGGAACTAGACCATGTTGCCGACAAGCAGGTTGGGGGGGGAACCCTCGGGACTCGGGACTCGGGACTCGGGACTCGCTACTGGTTGCACCATGGCATCCTCGAACATGGCGGCTTCGATCAGTGTGGGCTTCACCCTTCGCTCGAGTTCCGGTGGTTCTTCCGAGTCCCGAGTCCCGAGTCCCGGGCCCCGGCTTTTTACCGAGTCCCGATAACCCCATGGACGTCAGCCACCTTCTCGACGAACTCAACGATGCCCAGCGCGAGGCGGTGACCGGCGACGCGGGTCACTTGCTGGTGCTGGCCGGGGCCGGTTCGGGCAAGACCCGGGTGCTGGTGCACCGCATTGCCTGGTTGATCCAGGTCCACCATGTCAGCCCGATGGGCCTGCTGGCGGTCACCTTTACCAACAAGGCCGCCGGCGAGATGCGCGCACGCGTCGGCGAGTTGCTCGGCATCCGCCCCGAGGGGCTGTGGATCGGCACCTTCCACGGCATCTGCCACCGCATGCTGCGCATGCATGCCGACGAAGTCGGCCTGCCCGACACCTTCCAGATCCTCGACTCCGATGACCAGTACCGGTTGATCCGGCGCGTCATCCGCGACATGGAACTCGACGAGGGGCAGTTTCCGGCACGCGCCATGCAGGGGCTGATCAATCACCACAAGGACGAGGGTCGGCGGCCGGAAAACATCGAACACCTGGACAACCCGCATGCTGCCCAGCAGGTTGCCATCTATCGTTACTACCAGGATTATTGCGAACGCTCCGGCCTGGTCGATTTTGCCGAGCTGCTCCTGAGAACGGTGGAGCTGTTGCGTGACAATCCGGCGCGTCGCCGACACTACCAGGAGCGCTTCGGCCACACCCTGATCGACGAATTCCAGGACACCAATCGCCTGCAGTACGCACTGGTGCGACTCCTGTCGGGCGAGCAAGGCCGCATGTTCGTCGTCGGTGACGATGACCAGTCGATCTACGGCTGGCGCGGCGCGCGGGTCGAGAACGTCTCGGATTTCGTGCGCGATTTCGACCCGCAGGTGGTACGACTGGAACAGAATTATCGCTCCACCGCCACCATCCTCGAGGCCGCCAACCGCGTCATCGACCACAATGACGACCGCATGGGCAAGAACCTGTGGACCGAGGGCGAGGCCGGCGAGCCCATCCGCCTGTTCGCCGCCTGGAGTGCCGAAGAAGAGGCCGACTACATCATCGCCCGCATCCAGGACTGGATCGGCCAGGGCGGCAGCCCCTCGGAAGCGGCCATCCTCTACCGCTCCAATGCCCAGTCGCGCCTGTTCGAACAGGTACTGCTGCGCGAGGGCATCGACTATCGCGTCTACGGCGGCCAGCGCTTTTTCGAGCGCGCCGAGATCAAGGACGCCATGGCCTACCTGCGCCTGTTGCACAACCGCAACGACGACCCCGCCTTCGAGCGCGTCATCAACGTGCCGGCGCGCGGCATCGGCGAGCGCACGGTCGAACGGGTTCGCGAGCAGGCCCGTTCCCGGAAAATCTCGCTGTTCGCCGCGGCCTCCGAACTGATCGCCGCTCAGGGATTGCCCGCTCGGGCGGGTAAGGCGATCGAGAGCTTCATCGAAAAGATCAACATGCTCGACGAGCAGACGGCCAACGCCTCGCTGGGCGACACCATGTCGGCGGTGGTCCGCGCCGCGCAACTGGGCGAGTGGTACCGTGGCCGCGAGGCGCCCGACCGCGCCGAAACGCGCGAGGAGAACCTCGAGGAACTGGTGCGCGCGGCCGAAAGCTTCGAACAACCCGCCGAGGACGAGCAGGCCGGACTGGCCCCGCTGGCTTCCTTCCTGGCCCAGGCCGCACTCGAGGCCGGCGAACACCAGGGTCAGAGCTGGCAGGACTGCGTGCAGCTCATGACCCTGCATTCGGCCAAGGGACTGGAGTTTCCGCTGGTCTTCATGGCCGGCCTGGAAGAGGGGCTGTTCCCGCACCAGAAATCGGTCGAGGAACCAGGCCGTCTGTCCGAAGAGCGTCGCCTGTGCTACGTCGGCATGACCCGGGCCATGCAACGGCTCTACATCAGTTTTGCCGAGTCGCGCTACCTGCACGGCCAGCGCATTCTTTCCCGTCCCTCGCGTTTTGTCGACGAACTGCCAGCGCACCTGATCGAACAGGTGCGGCCCCGACAGCCAGCAGCTGCCACGCAGACCGGGTTGGGTGCGCGCCCCGACAGCAGCGCCGACCACGGCCTGCGCCTCGGCGGCACCGTCGGCCACCAGCGCTTCGGCATCGGCACCGTGGTCAGCCTGGAAGGCCAGGGCGACAATGCCCGAGTCCAGGTCAATTTCGAGCAGGCCGGCAGCAAGTGGCTGGTGCTGGCCTACGCCAGCCTGGAGCGGCTCGATTGAAGCCCGAGACGATCAGCCTCGGCCCCATCGCCGGCCTGCGTTGGCGGCAGGGGGAGCTCCCGGTACTGACGCTGCACGGCTGGCTCGACAACGCCCACTCTTTCCTGGCCCTGGCGCCGGAGCTCAACGGGCTGGACCTGGTGGCAATCGATTTCCCCGGCCACGGTCGGTCGGCGGCGCGTCCGGCCGGGGTTCGCTACCATTTCGACGACTACGTATTCGACGTGCTCGAAACGCTCGATACCCTGGGCTGGGAAAGGTCCTGCCTGATCGGTCATTCGCTCGGCGGCGCGGTCGCTTCTGTCACCGCCGCAGCAGCCCCCGAGCGTATCGGTGCCCTGGCATTGATTGAAGGCCTGGGACCGCTGTCAGCCCCCGTTTCCGCGACAGCAGCCAACTGGCGCCAGGCCGTGGCGCGCTCGCGCAAGCGCAAGCGCCGCGTTCACGCCGATCACGAGGCCGCGGCCGCAGCCCGAGCCGACAACAGCGACCTTGGGCTCGGCGCGGCTCGTGTACTGGCCGAGCGCGGCGTGAACGAAGTCGACGGCGGGGTACGCTGGCGACACGATGAACGCCTGTCCTGGCCGTCGGCCCATCGCTACACCGAGCCCCAGGTACTCGAACTCCTGGGCGCCGTTCAGTGCCCGGTACTGTCCATCCACGCCGAACCGCGCGGCGGCGTGCTCCCGGAATCTATCGCCCGGAGACGTTTCGCCGCGCTGCAACGGCGTCAGGGCCTGGGGCTGCCGGGCGGCCATCATCTGCACATGCATCATCCGGACCGTATCGGCCCGGCCATCAAGGAGCACTTTCAACGCCATGGACCATCGCCAACAGATTCCCGCTGAAGAACGCCTGATCTTCGCCCTCGACGTGCCCGACCTGGACCAGGCCCGGGCCCTGATCCGCACCCTCGGTGATCATGTGCGCTTCTACAAACTGGGGCTGGAGCTCTTTCTCAGCGGCAATTACTTCGAGCTGGCCGACGAGCTGAAGTCGGCCGGCAAGCGGGTGTTCGCCGACCTCAAGCTGTTCGACATCCCGCCCACGGTCGGACGCGCCACCGCGCAGTTGGCCCGGCGCAATGTGGATTTCCTGACCGTGCACGGCAATGACGCCATGCTGGAGGCGGCGGTTGCCAACCGCGGCGACATGGGCATCCTCGCGGTGACGGCCCTGACCAGCCTCGACCAGGGCGATCTCGACGATCTTGGATTCAAGTGCGACGTGCAGGCACTGGTGCTCTCACGCGCCCGTCGCGCGCTTGCGCTGGGCTGCACGGGCGTCATCTCCTCCGGGCTCGAAGTGCCCCAGCTGCGCCGCGGCGTCGACGACCGTCTCGTCGTGGTCTGCCCCGGCATCCGGCCGGTCGCCAACGTCGATGAACAGAAGCGCACACTGACGGTCGCCGAGGCCTTCGCTGCGGGTGCTGACTATATCGTGGTCGGCCGCCCAATCCGCGATGCCGACGACCCGGCGTCCGCGGCCGCCGGCATTCAGGGTGAAATATCGCGTATATTCAGATAGATATGGCGCCCTATTCATGCACTTGATAAAGTTACCCGGGTTAGGCTATGATTTGGCGCACGGTCCACGGGAATAACAGCCTGAGGACTTGACGATCGACAAGCGCCTTCGGGCGCCTGACAGTCCTCTCCGGACGACTGATTACCGGGCAACCCGAAGGGGGCGCCCGGTTTTTTTTGCCGACCCGGTGGCCCCCCTTGGCAATGGTAGAATCTCTTTCCCGATCCGGAATCGATTCCCGCATGTCCGATTCACGCCCCCGCAAACGACTATTGGTCAGCTTTTACGGCGCATGGCTGGCGCTGTTGCGGCGAATCCTGCACTGGTGGGTCCGTTCAACCGTGCTGCCCGAAGACCTTGACGAACTGGAGCTCGATCCGGATCGACCGGTCTTCTACATGATCGACAGTTACGCCCTGAGCACGACACTGATCGTCGAGCAGATCTGCGTCGACCTGGGCTGGCGCCGACCGCTGGCCCCGTTCGAGGTCGGCGACACGCGACTGTCGCGCAGCTTCGGCGCCAACCGCCGCAGCGGTGGCGTATTCTTCCGCCGCCGGAAAAAGCGGCGGCACTCGCGCATCCTGGCGGAACTGATCGAGCGTGAGGACCTGGATACGCTCGGCCCGGTACAGATCGTTCCTGTAACCGTGCTGATCGGTCGCGCACCGGACAAGGAAGAGAGCTTTTTCAAGATCCTGTTCTCTGAGAACTGGGCAGTCGGTGGCCGACTCAAGCGGTTGTTCAGCACCTTCATCAACGGTCGAGCGACCATGGTCCAGTTCGGCAAGCCGGTGACCCTGGAGCGGATCTTCGCCGAGACCGACGACCGGGAACAGGCTCTCAGGCGCATCAGCCGGGTACTGCGGGTTCATTTCAAGCGCGTACGCACCGCGGCCATCGGGCCGGATCGCTCCCACCGCCGCACCCTGGTCGAGCGCGTGGTCAAGAGCCCTGCCGTGCGCGAGGCCGTCGAAGCCAAGGCCCGACGTGAAAATGTCAGCGTGGAACGGGCTGAAGCGTCGGCACGCGACTACGCCCGTGAAATCGCCGCCGACTATTCCTACACCTTCATACGGATTGCCGATCTGCTGCTGAGCTGGTTCTGGAGCCGGATCTATCGCGGCGTCACCGTCCATCATTTCAGCCAATTTCGTGACCGGGCGCCGGGACACGAGGTCGTCTACGTCCCGTGCCATCGCAGCCACATGGATTACATGCTGCTGTCCTGGCTGCTTTACCACCGCGGCTTCGTGCCACCGCATATCGCCGCCGGCGTCAACCTCAACATGCCGCTGGTCGGCCCGCTCCTCAGACGCGGCGGTGCGTTTTTCCTGCGCCGCTCGTTTCGCTCGCAGCCGCTTTACGCGTCGGTATTCAACCAGTATGTGACCATGATTCTCGACCGCGGCGTCTCGCTGGAGTATTTCATCGAGGGCACGCGCTCGCGGACCGGCCGACTGCTGCCTCCGCGTGCAGGCATGCTCTCGATCACGGTCCGGGCCTTTCTGCGCAACCCGAAAAAGCCGCTGATGTTCCAGCCGGTCTATATCGGTTACGAGCGCCTGGCCGAGGGCAGTTCCTACATTTCCGAGTTGTCCGGGCGCCAGAAAAAGCCCGAGTCGCTGTCTGATTTCCGTAACGTGATCAATATACTGCGAAAAAACTACGGGGAGGTCGCAGTCAGCTTCGGCGAGCCGATCATGCTCAACCGCCTGCTCGAGGCGCATCACCCCGACTGGGTCGAAGAGCCGGTTCCCGATTCGGCGAAACCAAAATGGCTGCCCGGCCTGGTGGATGACCTGGCGCACGAGATCATGGTCAACGTCAATCGCGCCGCCGACGTCAACCCCATCAACCTGCTGGCGACCGCGCTGCTGGCCAGTCGCAAGCAGGCGCTGGACGAGGACGACCTGGAACGCATGATCGGCCTGCTCAAGGACGTCATCATACTGAGCAGCTACTCCGATCGCATCACGGTCACGCCGATGACCCCGGGGCAAGTCATCGAATACGGCCTGGAACTCGGCGTCATCGAGCGTCAGCAACATCAACTCGGCAACATCATCCGCACCGACCCGACCAATGCCGTGCTGCTGACCTACTTCCGCAACAACATCGCCCACCTGGTCGCCATCAGCGCCTGGATCGCCTGCTGTTTTCTCAATGTCCAGCGGGTCCGGAAAGACCGCCTGCTGCAACTGAGCCGGTTCGTCTACCCCTTCATCAGGCGCGAACTGTTCCTGCCCTGGGACGAAGAAGCGCTGAGTGGCGTGATTGAACAGTGCACCGGCGCCCTGACGGAGCTTGGACTGTTGCGCTCATCAACCGAGTTCCTGCAACGGGCCGCCGGCGGCAGCGACGAGAGCTATTACCTACGCCTGCTGGGCGGTTCCCTGCTGCAGACCTTCGAGCGCTACTTCATCACCGTGGCCGTTCTGGTCAAGAACGGCTCGGGCAGGTTGACCCGCCAGCAACTCGAAAGGCTCTGCATGCTCAGCGCCCAGCGGATTTCACTGCTGCACGAGTTCGAGGCACCGGAGTTCTACGATCGGACGCTGTTCAAGCAGTTCATCGAGTCGCTGTTCGAAAGCAACATCCTCGGTCGCGACGACGACGGCAACCTGACCTTCGACCGGGAACTGGAAAACTTTGCACGCGATGCCAAGTTGGTTCTCGCAAAGGAAATCCGGCACACGATCATCCAGGCGACCCCCGAGTTGCCCGAGCTGACGCGTGAGGCCGCCTGAGCAAGCCGGTCGTCAGGCGTCCAGGTCCGGGATCAGCCGGCTCTCCCAGTAGGCAATCTGATCGCGCAAACGCAGCTTGCGCTTCTTCATCCGGATCAGCTGAAGCTGGTTGGTCGTGGGGTTACTGGCCATCTGGGAGATCGCCTGGTCGAGATCGCGGTGTTCCTCGCGCAACTCGGCCAGCCTGGCCTGGATTTCGGAGATGCCTGTCGTCATGGCCGACGCCGGATCAATGTCTGAATTTGAATGTGGAGTAAAACCGTGAGTATGCCCAGCCTGCCGCTGACCATCAAGCCCACGTCCGAGGAAGCCGTCGACGATCGCAAGTCGCGCTATTCGGCCAACAAACTGATCAAGCGCCTCAGGCGCCAGGTCGGCCAGGCCGTCACCGACTACGACATGATTGCCGACGGCGATCGCATCATGGTCTGCCTTTCGGGCGGCAAGGATTCCTACGCCATGCTCGACCTGCTGCTGGGCCTGAAACAGGCCGCGCCGGTCGATTTCGACCTGGTCGCGGTGAATCTCGACCAGAAGCAACCCGGCTTTCCGGAACATGTACTGCCCGAATACCTGGAGTCGCTGGGCGTCGAGTGGCACGTGATCGAGAAAGACACTTACTCTATCGTCCAGCGCGTGCTCCCGGAAGGCAAGACGACTTGCGGACTCTGCTCAAGGCTGCGTCGGGGCACCCTGTACGAGTTCGCGCGCCGGAACGGCATGAACAAGATCGCGCTGGGCCACCATCTCAACGACATCGTCGAGACGTTCTTTCTGAACCTGTTCCACGGCGCCGCGCTCAAGGCCATGCCGCCCAAGCTGCTCAGTGACGACGGC
>SKZJ01000220.1 GCA_007127425.1 Wenzhouxiangella sp. | reverse complement strand
GTTTACGTGCTGGTTGCCATCGTGAAGAAGCGTTTGAGTCTGGATGCCTCACTCTACACTTTGTTACAGATTTTATCGCTGACGTTGTTCGAGAAAATGCCGTTGCAACAAGCACTTACCAATATCGATAACAATTCCGGACAGGCTGTCATCGATAACCAACTGAATCTATTCGATTATTAACCGGACACTAGTGAGGCTAGGTATAGTATCAATTAGGACGGTTCTATTGAAGATATGTGCCGGATAATAGCTGGGTATGCTGGGGTTTATGTATGAAGGTTTCCATTGCTATGGCCACCTATAATGGCGGCAGGTTCCTCAGAGAGCAACTTGATAGTTTTCTGGCGCAGACCCGATTGCCGAATGAGTTAGTAGTCAGCGATGACTGTTCGACAGATGACACACTACAGATTGTTCAGGCATTCGCGAAGCGAGCTCCTTTTGATGTGGTTATGATGCAGAATGTGTGTCGCATGGGATGCAGTGCCAATTTCAGCCGCGCCCTTATGAATACCAAGGGTGACCTGATTTTTCTCAGCGATCAAGATGATGTATGGTTTCCGATAAAATTGGAAAGAATGGTGGCTTATGCACAGAAAGAGCACACTGCATTGGTGCTTATGAATGATGCAGCGCTAACAGATGCCTGCCTTGCCGATACGGGATTGACTAAGCTTGGCCAGATTTCTTCGGCCGGCTTGAATCAAAACCGATTCGTGATGGGTTCCTGTGCTGCCGTGAGGCGTGAATTGCTTGAGGTTTGCCTACCCATTCCTGCAAAGTATCGCAGCCATGATAGTTGGATTGTTGGTATGGCAGATGGGATAGGGCGCAGAAGGGTTTCCAGTGACGTACTGCAGTTTTATCGGCGACATGAGGAGAACGTTTCGCACTTTATTGGCAACCGTACAAGACGGGTAACGCGGTTGCAGAGATGGGTGGCTGAGTTTGGTCGTTTGGTTTCTAGCCGAGGGTACTGCCGGTATTTGCAGGAGATTCTTGATCAGGAAAAGATCTTCCTGAGAGGCGTCCTTGATGCTTGCGCGCGATCAGCGCCCCCAATCAAGCAAGAGTTTGAACAGTTTTCTCGCAGGCTTGAACGCAGGGTCGACCTTCTAACTGTCCGCCTGGCATTGAGCAGGATGCCTCGCTGGAGGCGGTCCATCGGTGTTTTGAGTCTTGTCAGAAAAGGGGCGTATAAGGAATTTTCAGGGCTTAAGACTGCAATCCAGGACCTCATCAGTGGGTAGTAAAGTTGGGTTCCGGGACAGAGGCCGAACATGGTCTTGGGAGGCATCACGCCAAAAAAGAAGTTGGTCCTTGCGGCCTAGCGTCTACTTCTGAGGCGCACCAAGAATGTGCCGATTACCGGATGAATATAGGCTCTACGGTTAGAATTCGCTTGCGAGAGTAGTCAGCGAGATGAGAATCTTGGTTACCGATCTCTTGTCAAAGATTTTTTAAGGTTACTGAATTACACGTTTCTCGTCTGTTTGAAGCGTACTTTAGGGTTTAGAGAGAGATTGATGAAAAAAGAAATAAGTTCGCCTAAATTGGCGGCACTCATGTTTACAGAGTATCTCGTATGGCTTGCCATGGCTGGTGTATTCCTGTTTGTATACGTTGGAACATATTCATTCCCAACTGACGCTGTTTTGCCGCACATCAGAGTGTTCACCATACTTATATTTTCTACTTTACTGATAAAACTCATTCTGATGAGCATTTATGGCGGAGAAGGATTCTCGAAGCTTGTCAGCAGCACAATTTTCACAATCACCTTCCTGTTGTTTGTCATTTACTATGCGCTTGTGCTGATTGGCCTTGAATACTGGAACAGGGTCATCTCACTCGAACTGATTTTGCCCTATATCCGACAGTTGCCGCAGTTTTTGGGGGTGCTGGGAGTTTCGCCATTCATTGCTTTGGTGTTCTCGGTATGCGTAATTGTTGGTGTTTTTTTCGGGTCCTACGTATACATGAGTAGATTCAACTCTGCATATTTGATGTCGGGGCGGATAAGTAATGCCATGCGGGCGTCAGTGATACTGCTTGGGGCCGCTATTGTTGCAATTACGTTTACCCAGGTAAGAGACGGAACCTGGGCCTATGAATACGAACCAATAAGCCTGACAATCAATCCCACGCAGTGGAAATTTCAGAACAATTACGCTGATAGAGTCTATGCCGCTCATCTTGATAGAATTCAGGAAGAGGTCAGGCGAGCATATGTAGCCGACAGTGATGCCGACCTGAAAAATATCATCCTCATCGTAGTGGATGCGCTGCGCCCAGAAAACATGGGGCTGTATGGTTACGAGAGAAACACCACTCCTTACCTAAGCAGGCTTGCAGAGCAAGGCAAGATTCGCAGGGCAGATATCGCTCATGCGGTCTGTGCGGAATCGTCGTGTGGTCTCCTTGCCATTGCTGCTTCGAATTATGTTCATGAGTTTTCTCGTAACCCAATCACACTACAGGAAGTTTTGCGTAAGCATGGTTATGAAGTTCATATGTTGCTTAGTGGGGACCATACAAGTTTTTATGGACTAAAAGGTATGTATGGACCTGTTGATAGCTACTTCGATGCCACTTCCGCTACAGAATATTACGGCAATGATGATCGAATGGTGTTGTCCAGGCTTGAGCAGCTTTCGCCCTGGGATGGGACGCCAACAATGTTGCAGTTGCACCTGATGTCTGCACATACGCTAGGCATGCGATTTCTCGAGCCGTCATTTCTTCCGGAGGTTAACTTCAGTTTGCCTCGTAGCCCCTTCCGAGATGGCAAACTGGGACGCGTTGCTGAAGCTGTAAATTTCTATGATAACGGAGTGATTCAGACCGACTTGGTCATTGAGAAAGTCTTTCGCTCGCTGGAAGAAAAGGGCTATCTTGAGGATGCACTGATTCTTATCACCGCAGACCATGGCGAGGCGTTGGGCGAGCACAATATGTACTTGCATGCGCATGGTGTGTACGAGCCGATTCTGAGAATTCCATTGATCATGATAGAAATGGAGGGATCGGGCGATGCTTCGGATAAGGAGGCTACTTTCCCGTCGCAGGTTGACTTTGCGCCGAGTATCTTATATGAGCTCGGCATGCCAATTCCGGAAACATGGTCCGGGAAGCCAATGCAAGATGGAGCGTCGAGAACTTTTACGTTTTTTCAACAAGGGCGTGAAGTAGGGCTTGTGGATCATCGGCGTACGCCTGAATTATGGAAGTACTGGATCGATGAGTGGGGTGGAGAGGAGTATGTTTTCGAGATCGTGAATGATCCTGGAGAAAAAAATAATCGGGTATACGAGGTGCCTGCCGGGATCATGGAAGAATGGCGATCTGAAATCCTTTCTATCGTTGACCCTGTGAGAAATTAGGTAGATAAGTTTAATTTACGTATCATTTAGAAAGGGGGTGCCAGTGTTCAAGGCCTTCAGTCTTTTACTCGACCACATATATTCGGCAGAATGCCATGAGATGGTGGATGCTGGTGTCCCCCGAATAGGCGAGCTTCACCAAGTCGTAGGGTGGCGGCAACGTGCTCCGTCTGCTCAGTCATTCAGTCGATGAGAATGGAGGCGGCATCCGGGAAGCCGGCATCGATGAGTTGCTGGGCCCAGCCCTGTAATTGCTCTGGGTCATCTGCTCCTGTTCTGGCGACTTCCTTCAATACTTCAGCGGCATCGAGTCTGGATTCGCCGAACTGGATGGCATAGGAGCCGAACGGCATCAGTAATGCTGCACGTGTTTCTTCTCTCTTTGCAATTGTATGGTAGACGGTCGCAATCCACCGGTCATCTATCGGCAGTGAATCAAGCCGTGCCATTATGAGGGAGCGGACGGCACGTTGTGATTGTGCCCCCAGGGGTCGGTTCTCCAGCTTGTCTATGAAACTGCGCCACCAGTCTGAGCGCGGTTCTGTGCCGGCGGTCGTTGCGAGCAGAATGAGTGCATGCTCCGGAATCGGCGAGCTGTAGGGTAGTTCGGCAGCATTCTCGAAGGCATTGACGGCAAACTGGTAGAAGGGCGAGTTCGGGTTGGCATCGGACATGCCACCGTAAATGATGCCGATATCGAGTTGCGCACGTTCGGAGTCCGGGTTGATGGCCACGTGATGCATTGCAAGGTTCAACGGATCTCCCCACGTGGCCGAGCGGATCAGTGTGAGGAAGGCGAACAAGGCGACGACTGCAATGCCGATCAGGCGCGGCCGAATGCTTGCCAAGGGCAGGCAGGAGACCAGGTAGGTGAGCGCGATGAGCACCGGCAGAATGGCGAAGTAATTCCGATGCTCGAAAACCAGCTCCAGGTTGAACAGGTTGCTGGTGAGAAAATGTGCGGCAAAAAACCAAAGGATTCCGAGTGCGAGCAGTGGCGCCTTGTGCCGCAGCCAAAAGGCCAGGGTCAACAATCCGACAATCAGCAGGCCTCCAAGGAATGTGGTGACAGGTCGGAACAATCCCGTCGAGACTGGATAGGCGTCGTAGTAGAACGGCATCCGGTCGACGAGGGGGAGAAGAATTTGGGACAGGTAGAGAGGGAGTACACGGAGTTGAGTGAGTAAACGCTCCTGCCAGGTGAAATCACGCCCCTGGAAGGCGTCCGGGGAAGTGTACGTGGGAATAAGGACTGCAATGAAAATCACCAGGCCTGTCAGGAAAACAAGCGCAAATATGGCTTTCAGAATTGTGGAGGCTGACGACGTTTGCGTCCTGAACCTGAGCAGGGTCAGTTCCAGGAAAAAGGCAAAAGCGAAGAACAGCGCCGCGGTTTCCTTGGCCAGCAGCCCGGTACCGGCAAGAAGGGCGGATCCACCCAGAAACAGCCAGCCTGCCGGTCTTCCCTGGATCTGGCGTTGTCTTCCATGGCCATAGCTGATCAGGGCCAGCAGGGTGAACGTGGCCGCCAGCATTTCCATGCGCTGAACCACGTAGAGCACGGTCGAGACCTGCAGGGGATGAATGGCCCACAGAATGGTGATGGCAAATGCCCAGAAGAGCAGATGTTCTGATCGAGTCTCGAGAGCCGATGTCAGACGACCGGGTACTGATTGGCTGAAGGCAAGCAACTGATGGACCAGGATCAATACCAGCAGCGCGTTGGCGGCATGGACCAACAGGTTGGTTTGCTTGAATGCGCGGGTATCGAGTCCGCCGGCCCGGGCATGGTCGATGGCGAAGGTAATGGTGGGCAAAGGGCGGCCGCCCGTGAATCTGGAAGAAAAGGCGCCAGCCGCATCTTGCAGGCTTGACCAAGTGACGCTGTCTGCATGAACAGCTTCCTGGTCGCTGATATTCGGAATGTCATCGAAAATGAATGGACCGGAGGTGCCCGGCCAGTAAAGAATAGTCGCGCTAACTGCAATGAGTATCCACGCGACGGCAAGATGCCATCGATGACGGGCATGGTATGCGATCGACTGTTTATTCATGAGTTGTGGGTTCCAGTCATGATCGGCTGGTTGAGTGAGGTGGGGAAGTCGATCAGTAGGCTACGCTGGAACACGGGCGAATTGTACGCGTTCCGCTATCTTCCACGTGCTGCGAAACTGCTCAATGGGGCATGGTGCCAAGGGTACTGACAAAAAACGGGGAGCCACTGGCTCCCCGTTTTGCTGCTAGTGCAGCAATGCTCTCAGTCGCACCCGTCCGGCTTGAACTTGTCTTCCATACCGCCGCCAGTAACGCAGTCCCACTGCCCGCTGGTCGAATCCCGCTGGAGGGTGATTGTATTGTTTGCGATCGGAGGGGAGCCGGTGATCACTCCGCAGTCAATTTCTTCGGAACCGACGGTCGAGGTAACAGAGAGGTCGGGGCAACGCGCTGTCGGCCGCAGGCCAATGACGGTTGTGTCGGTGCCAACAATGGAAGCGGCCACGCCGCGGGAAATGAACTCCTCAAAGGCCGTCACGCCGCCGCGGATGTCGGACAGGGCGGCACCGACTTGCGTACGGGCCATGTAGTCCTGGTAGGCCGGGATGGCGATGGCCGCCAGAATGGCGATGATGGCGACGACGATCATCAGTTCGATGAGCGTGAAGCCTTTTTGTACCTGAGTCTTGATGTTACGCATGGTTTGCTCCTTACTACTTGTTTAAGGTGGGTCGGATTGGGAGGGGAAGCTCCGTCCTTCCGTTTGCTGGTTCTGGCCTTTTGGCCAGCGCAGGGAGCGATTTCTTTTGCTCCTCGGGGGTATTGTATGCATGAAGCATGCCAGTTTGCGGGGAGTGTGCGATATGCGGTTCATGCTGGATTCACTATGATGGGCGGGTGACAAAATTTGTCAGTACTGGTGTGCGAAATGCTGCCGCCTGTGTGACAAAAGTTGTCATGATGTGACGCGTAGTGTCAGAAAGCCCTTGCTTTTCGCAGTGTTTTTGTTGTTTTTTCGGTGTGATTGGCGGGGAAACTCCAGTTTTCTTGCCTATCAGGATGTGGGGGAAAGTTGTCTCTCTGAAGCCTGACGATTCTTTCTGGCGAGACTGGGATGGCTTGTCGTTGGGTTCAGAATCAGGGTGCAGCGCCAATCCACCCGATTTCGCGTGCGCTGTGCTCCCCGATCACGACTTCAACCAGGCCGATGGGTTCGCGAAAGTTGTTGGGCGCGAGTGGTATCCGGCCGGCCATCAGTTCGGCGCGGCGTTGGGGGTAGCGGCGTGCGCGGTCGGGTTCGGCATAGCCTTGCGGGTACAGCGGTTGGCCGTTGTTCGGGTCATAAAGATCGCTGGCGCCGACGGTGTGGAGGATTTCGTGGGCGATGATGACGTGGTTGTTGGCGCTGTGGAGGTCGTCGGCGACCAGTTTGGCCACCGCCAGGCGCTGGGCGGCGATGGCGATGGAGTGCATGTGCTCGGGCAGTTCGTGGCGGTCGTGGTAGCGGGCGATGACGATGATGTCGGGCTGGTTGACCAGGTCGCGGAAGCGGAAATGCCACCAGCGCACTGACAGGCCCCAGCCCAGGCGGGTGAAGAAGTTGCGCGAGCGTGGTGGCAGGACGGGTGCCTGTTCGATTTCCGGGCCCAGGGCCAGGGTGAAGCGACGTTGCAGTCCCAGGTGGTAGCGGCTGGCCTGTTCGGCAAAGAAATCTTCGATGGGCAGGAAGTCTTCGAGGCGCCGATCGGCAATGAAGCGGGTGACTGCCTCGCTGCCGTCGGCATTGTGCGGATAGATCACCACGCGCAGGGGGTCATCCCAGTCAGGCGGAGGCGGCGGGCGGCTGGTGGCGGCCAGCCAGGCAATGGCCAACAGGATGGTCAGGAGCAGGACGACCCGGAATCGTTTGCGCGGCATGGCGTGAGTATAAGGCCAGCCGGCTGGTGCAGGGCGCGCAAGAGTTTGAGACTGGGTGCTGGTTCATGACAGAGTTTGGCGATGGATTCCGTAATAAGACTTTGTGGTTGTGAAATCAATCGTGCTAGTCTTGGTGCTTGGCTGGGAGGCTGCGCTGGTACTGGCAGCAATTCATCAGCAGGGGAGTCATTGGCCAGCATGAATCGAAAGTCGACTGCAACCGGGCTGCGGGCCGACCTGCTTCGGGATGTGTCGCCCGAGGAACTCCGGTCGGTATTGCTCGAGGTCGTGCCGGGTGTGGTTTTCCTGGTCGATCGGGTGGGGTGTTTGCTGCTGTGGAATCGTCGGCTCGAGGAACTGACGGGTCTGGATTCGGAAAGAATCGCTGACCTGCAGGTGCTGGATTTCTTTTGCGCGTCGGATCAGGGGCGTGTGGAAAAGGCGATTGAGCGGGGTTTCGAGTCTGGAGAGGTATCGCTGGATGCGTTGTTCCGAATTGCGGGGGGTGAGCCTGCGCCCT
>SKZJ01000054.1 GCA_007127425.1 Wenzhouxiangella sp. | reverse complement strand
GGCCGCGCCGACGCGCCCTACCGGCTCTCGCCGCTGGCCCTGCCGGGCATGGGTCTGTGGGGGCTGCGTTTCCTGGCCAACATGCGGCGCGAACGGTTCCTGGACAATGCCCGCAGCAATATCCGTCTCGGCCTGTATTCGCACGAGTGCCTGCGACGCTGGCGCGAACGCTACGACATGGCCTATCGCCAGGTTCTGTCCGGATCCATGCAGGTGTATTTTTCGCGCGAGTTGATGGCCGAGTCGGTCCAGTTCCGGCGCGAATTGCTCGAGGGGAGCGCCCCGATCGAACCCATCGGTGTCGACGAAGTCATCGCCCGGGAACCGGCGCTGGCACCGGTGCGTCGCGACCTGGCGGGCGCCATCGCCTTTCCCGAGCACGAGTCGGGTGATGCGCGCCAGTTCAGCCAGGCCGCAGCCGAACTGGCTGCGGCACAGGGCGCGACGCTGATGTTGGGCACAAACGTGCAATCGATCCGCGTCGATGGCGGCCGCGTCAGGGCCGTGGTGACCGACAAGGGTGAGATCGAGGCCGATGCCTGCGTGATCGCGGCCGGACCGGCGTCTGCGAAGCTGGCGCGGCCGCTCGGTATTCGCCTGCCGATCTACCCGGTCCGTGGTTACTCGGCCACCTTTTCCATCGAGCGCAGCGAGGCGCTGCCGACCCGGCCCATGCTCGATACCGCCAGTCGGTTCGTCACCCTTCGGTTGGGCGAAAACGGCCTGCGGATCGCCGGCCTGGCCGATTTTGCCGGTCATCGCTGCCGGATCATGCCGCGACGTATCGACAGTCTGCTGGCCGGTGCCCGCCGCCTGTTGCCGGAACTGGCCGATGAACTGGTCGCCGAGCATGCCAAGCTATGGGCCGGATTGCGACCGGTTACCCCGGACGGCCCGCCGCTACTTGGTGAGAGCCGTGTGGCGGGTGTTTACATCAACGCAGGCCACGGTCCCATGGGCTGGACCCTGGCCTGCGGCTCCGCCGAGCTGGTGGCCGCGCAAGTGTGTGATGAAGAACCGGCCATCGATCCGGCGGCCTACCGGATCGCGCGCGGCTGACGCGACGCCTCCTTCAGTCGATAGGAACCGGTGGGTCGAGGTCGTCGTCCCAGTTTTCGGGGGGTTCGGGGTACTGGGCGATCCACTTGTTCAGCGCTTCGGCGTGCTGTTTTTCCTCGGCCGTAACGCGCTGATCGTCCCTCCGGCAGGTGCCTCGTGGCCTTCGGGCAAACCGCACCTGCCTGCAGGACGAGGCTACGGCTACTGCCGCTCGGCTCGCGGTGTAGGCAACGGAAGTTTGCTGGTTTGCCGCAGGCAAGCTGAAGTGTCGTAGAACGCGTACACGTTCTGCAGCTTTTGCGTCAGAAACGCGCACCGCCCAGAGTCATTCAGAGGTCCCTTGATGGACGGGGCCCTGGTGGAATGCGAGAGCGGGCCGGATGAACCCGACGATCCCGACCCGTTTTCTGTGCAAAGAATTGAGGGTATTGCTTCGGCTGTCTGAGGGATTTCCCCTCTTCATGGAGTCGCCTTCCGCGCAGTACGATTTGCTGTACTCACTCCTCCAGGAAGGGACGCACGGAACATGTTTCAGAGCAACAGGGCAATCCACCTTCTCTCGGCCGCATTGATGCTCATCTTTGCGGTCGCCGGTTACGCGGGACAGACTGCGACTTCCATGGACCAGCACAGCCGTGCGGTCCTGGAGTTCGAGGCGCGCGGTCTGGCGGACTTTGTTCTGGAGGCCGGTGAACCGGTACGACCGGTCATCATCGAACTGCATGGCACACCGGGCTTCGCCGCCGACGGTAACCGCAACCAGCGTGTGCTTGACAACCTGGCGTTGCAAGAAGCCTTCCTCGAGCAGGCCGGGCGTGCCGGTCTATCCTTATTGCCCCGTGAGGCCCTGCGCACCCAACCCGACGGTCAACAGTCACCGGTGCACTATCGCTTTACCTGGCTGATGAACGGCCTGGTGGCCTATGTGCCCTGGTCACAGTACGAAAACTTGCGGTCAATGCCGGAGGTTGCTGAACTGTACGAGCCCGAGGAAGTCCGTCTGCTGCTGAACAATTCAGTCGACTACATACTCGGTGATCAGCCCTCGATTGAGGATCGCCGACTGGCGGTGTATGGCGAAACCGAGGAGCTGGCGCCAGTTGGTGTGTTGGGAAACCCCGAAGCGCCTGCCGAAACGGCGATCGACGGTTACGAGGGGCAGGGTGTGATTCTCTCGGTGATCGATTCGGGCCTCGATTATTTTCACCCTGCCTTCGGCGGTGAGGGTTTGCTGACGCCAGCGCCGCAGATTCCGCCGCTGGCGCCGTCGGATGCCGACAACCGAAAGGTGATTTATTTCTACAACCTCGGTGGTGCCACGACGCGTGATGATCATGGACACGGCACGCATGTGGCGGCCACGGCCGCCGGTTATGTCACTGATGGCGGTACCGATCCGGTGATCGGTTACGGCGCCAATATCGGCCCGACCCCGGACGGCGTGCGGCTGCATGGCGTGGCTCCCCAGGCGAAGTTGATGGGCTACCCCGTCTGCAATGCAGCCGGATCCTGTCCGGGGGACGTTCCCTTGGCTATCGAAGACTCGGCCTCCCCGTTCGTTCTTGTCGGCGAGGGTGATGGTGGAGCGTCGCCCACTACCGTCCCCAAGCCGGTGGCCGATGTGATCAACATGTCACTGGGTGGCGGCAGTGATCCGGCCTCAGCCACCTCACGTGTTTCCAACAACGCGGTCCTCGCGGGACTGACCGTGGTCGCGGCGGCCGGGAATTCGGGTCCGGGCGCGGCAACCGTCGGAGCTCCATGTGTCGGCGCGCTGGTGCTCTGTGTTGCCTCCAGCCTGGATCCTGGGTCGACTGCCGGCAGCGACGTACTGCTCTCAATGTCGCAACCCGATCACTGTGCCGGTGAGAGTGGTTGTACCGATGCGCCGCCACCGGCTGATACAGGCGATGACTCGCGGGCCAATCCGATTGACGTGGATGAGCAACAGGGCATGAAGACCTTCTACATGTCCGGGGGCGGTCCATTGCCCGACGGCTCGGTTTCGGCTCACTATGTCCATGTCGACCGCGACCAGGACGATATCCCCGAACAGGTGACCGGCCGCATTGCCGTTCTGACGGGAGGAACCGGTACTTTTGCGACCATCGTCAACCCGGTGGCTGCACTCGAACCGGAAGCGATTCTGCTGGTGACCGATACGCAGTCGGCCACGGCGGTGGCCGTGCTCAACGGCGTCCCCACGTTCACCTTTCCCGTTGCCGACGGCGAGTACCTGCTGGAATTGATGGGCAGCAACGTTGGGCATGGTGATGTTTCACCCACGCCCATCCGCATCAGCACACAGGTGCTGACGACGAATTTCGACGGAGAGGTCTCGAGCTTCAGCTCGCGCGGGCCCAACGCCCACGCCAACGCCGATTTTCGTTATCTCAAGCCCGATATCGCCGCCCCCGGCTCGGGGGTGCTGGCGGCAACGACCCCGGATGGCAACCCGGACCTGGGCATCGGCATGACCAATCTCGAGGGTTACACCCACGCCAGCGGTACCTCCATGGCCTCGCCCCATGCCGCTGGTGCGGCCGTGGCGGTCCGCCAGCGCTTGCGCGAACTGGGCTTTGACAGTACCGATCCCGATGATCCCGATTACCTGGCGCGACGCTTCGAGGCCTCCGTGCTCACCCGTGCCATGTTGCAGAATACGGCGACCAACCTGCGCACGGGCCTAGGCGAGGCTGAAGGGGATGGAGACGAATCCACGACCACCATCAATGACATTGGGTCGGGCCTGACCAATCTCACCGCCGCGCTTGAGGCCGGAGCGGTACTGCTGGCCAACCAGCGCCTGTCGAGTGAAGCTCCACGCGAGTTCACCGTGCCTGAAAACGGTCAGTTGCCGGTTGAGGTGGAATCCGATGGCAGCGCCCTGCTGCCGCTGCCAACACTGAGCTTCGGTGGCCTGGAAGTCATTGGCATGGCTGACACCCAGATGTTTGATCGGGAAATCGAGATACGCAACATCGCTCCCGAAGGCACCGGCCTGTATCACCTGAATGCGGTCAGTAACCGCAACGGGGATCTCAACGGCGTCAGCCTGAGCTTCCACGACCGGGACACCGATGCCATGGTCGACAGCATCGACCTGGCTGCCGACGAGACCCGTACGCTGACGCTGCGACTTGTCATTGAAGACAGTGCAGCGTTGGTCGCCGGAATGGAAATGATGTGGTACGTCTACGCCACCCACGACAGCAGCGGGCAGATGCTGCGCATGCCGGTTTACGCGCGTGCCGCGGCCGCGGTTCTGCCTTTCGTGGCCGCTCCGGCTCTGGAAGTGCAGGATGAAGCGCTCGGCGATGATGGCCTGATCATCACCGATGGCAACTTCATGCTTGCCTGGAGTTATCAGTCGCCGGATGACGAATCGGCGGAGCCCGTCGGTTTCCGGTTGCAGACCGCGACCTTCATCGACGAGTTGTTCTTCGACCCGGCCAGCGAGCCACTGGTGGTAGGAGCGAACTCGATGTGGTCGGGCTCCGAACAGTGGACCAGCCAGACCAATCCCGAAACCGGTAGTCCGGCCTACTTCATTCCCAACCTGGTCGAACAGGATGAAAGTCTGGCCATGATCGATCCGGTCAGTCTGCCCACGGGTAGTGGGGCCAGCCTGAGTTTCGAGACCTTCCAGTCCACCGAGCCGGGTTTCGATTTCGCGCATGTGGAGCTTAGTGCCGACGGTGGGCCGTGGTTGCAGCTTGGCCGTTTCAGTGGTGTATTCAGCGGCACGCGGCAGTTCGACTTGACCCCATTCGCCGGCCAGGATGTTCGCATCCGTTTCCGTCTGACCAGTGACCTGCTGATCACCGACATCGGCTGGTACGTCGAACAGATTCGCATCGAGGCCGATGACTGGTCATCCCTGGCCGATGTGGATGCCGATACCAGTCAGTGGCAGATGGAAGATGCGGCGACCGGCATCCATCATTTTCGCGCTGCCGGTATCTTTCCGACTGATGCCGGCGGGACTTTTGTCGGTCCCTACAGCGACACGGTTTCGGTCAACGTCATAGAACCCATCATCTTTAGAGACCGGTTCGAGTCTGAATGAGCGGTGTCCGAGCCTTGATACAGCAAAGCGCGGGGTTCATCGCCCCGCGCTTTTTCATCTACGTGTCGGCGTCGCGTGATGCAGAGCTTGAATAACCGATTATCGAGTGGGACCGTGTCACGTGATCTGCGCCGGCATGAAAGGCCCAACACCTACCTTGATCCCATGAAAAGACTGGCTGAACGATTCCGGACCTTGTGGTCGGGCAATCCGGGTGTTCATATACGCATCCTGGCTGTCATCATTGCCGTGATACTGGTGACTTTGTTCCTGGCCTGCAGCATAGCGTCCTTTTCCTTGACCGCATGTATTCCCCGCGAACAGGTCATGCCACTCGGTGCGACATTACTTGCGTTCGCCTTGATGGCCAGCGCAATTGTTTATGCCTGGGTGTGCATGCCGGAGAATGCCAGGCAAGACCGATTACGCACGGACCTCGAAGCAGCCGCGCTGACCGATGAACTGACCGGGTTGTCCAACCGCCGTGGTTTGCGTGTCTACCTGGACAACATGCTTGAGCATGGTGTGCTAGGCAACGGCATTCACGTGATGCTGGTCGTTGACCTCAACGGTTTCAAGGCAGTCAACGATCATTGGGGCCATGATGTGGGAGATGCATTACTGATTCGAGTGGCGCGTTGCCTGCTTCAGGCAACGCGGGGCAGAGACTTGTGTGCCCGAGTCGGGGGTGACGAATACGTGGTCATGTTGCATCTGGACACGGCTGCCATGTCCGAAGCTCGTGAACTTGTCCGGCGCATTGTTGAAAGACTGGTCGAAGAAATTCGAGGAACCTTTCACCTGCGGAGTGCAAAGGTCCAGATCGGTGTCAGTATCGGTATCCGTTTGTTCAAGGCTCGCAATATCGAATTCGACGAGATGTTTCGACAGGCTGACCAGGCCATGTATCACGCCAAGGCGAACCCTGACATGGATTATTGCTTTCACGATGAGGCGGCGCAACTGACGACGTTTGCGTCATTTCCAGAGTCCCGGACAGGCGGAGCGTGAATCCCTTGCCCAAAAGGCAATGGGTCGACCCTTCGAAACAAGTCAGTCGATAGGAACCGGTGGGTCGAGGTCGTCGTCCCAGTTTTCGGGGGGTTCGGGGTACTGCGCGATCCACTTCTTCAGCGCTTCGGCGTGCTGTTTTTCCTCGGCCGAAAATTCCTCGGCCAGTTCGCGGATGGCCCGGTCGTGCGTCCGGCTGGCGATGCTGCTGTAGAACGCCAGGGCGCCTTCTTCCGCTTCCAGCGCCAGTTCCAGGGCATGGAAGGGCGTCATCAGGTAATGCGAGGATTCCAGCCGGCCGCTTTCCGGGCTTTCGTCGCCGGGCCACTCGAACTCCCACGGTTTGAGATCCGGCAGGCCGCCGGCACGCTGCTCGGCATGGGCGACCGCTTCGGCCCGGTGCATCTCGGAGTAGCCGGCCATTTTGGCGAACAGCTCTTCGACTTCCGGGTTGTTGTGCACGGCCATGGCGTCGGCCAGCTCCCGGTAGCGGGTGGCGGCCTCGTCCTCGAGTACCACGGCGTGGGCGAGGAAGCTGCCGAGATCGTTCAGCGGGCTCATGAGCACACCTCGAAGCGTTTCTGAATGGTTTCGATGTCGACTGATTCACGCCGTTCTGGCTGGTAGCGCGGCCGCGGCGCGCGGTAGAGCACGCCGGTGGTGAAGCCGTCGTCTTCGGCCAGGGCGGCGAAGGCGGCGGCGCGATCATCGGTGGGTTCGAAGCCCTCGTGCACGCGCTTCTTCCATCCCAGCTGCTCCGGGCGGAAAGTGATGCAGGGGCTCAATATCTGGACGAAGGCGAAGCCCTCGAACTCGATCGCCTCGGCAACGATGCGCGCCAGTTCGTTGGGGCTGTTGGAAAAGGCCCGGGCAATGAAAGGCGCGCCGGCGGCCAGGGCGATCTCCAGCGGCTGCAGCGGCGGCTGGCCGGTCCCCTGCGGTGACAGCTTGCTGCCGGTCCAGTCGCACGCGGTGGTCGGCGAGGCCTGGCCCTTGGTCATGCCGTAGACGGCGTTGTCCATGACCAGGTAGCTCAGGTTGGCGTTACGGCGGCAGGCATGCAGGAAGTGATTGCCGCCGATGGAGAAGCCGTCGCCGTCGCCGCCGGTGGCGATCACGGTCAGCTCCGGCCGGCTCACGGCCAGCCCGGTGGCCAGCGGCAGTGCGCGGCCATGAACGCCGTGGAAACCGTAGGCGCTGGTGTAGGCGGGAATGCGCGAGGAGCAGCCGATGCCGGCGATCATGGCCAGGTTTTCGGGCTTGAGTTCCAGCGCGGCCATGGCCTTGGTAAGTGCGTTGAGCACGCCGAAGTCGCCGCAGCCGGCGCACCACACCGGCTTGTAGTCGGACTTGAAGTCCTTGTGCTTGAGTATCGTGATGTGCTCTTCCACAGCCGAGTTCATGCCGCTTCCTCCCGGGCCAGGTCTTCGATGGCCGCGGCAATTTCGCCGGGGCCGATGTTGAGTGGGCCGGGCCGCCCGAGCAGGCGGGTGTCGGCCGGCAGGTCGATATGAGAGCGCAGGTAGCGATGGAACTGGCCGCCGTGGCTCTGTTCGACGACCAGCAGGCGCCGGCAATCGGTCAGCACCTCGGTCAATGCGTCGGTATTGAGCGGGCTGAGCAATCGGATCGAGATCAGGCGGATGGCATGCCCGCGCGAGCGCATGCGTGCCACGGCTTCGAGCGCCGGCAGCGTGGTCGAGCCCCAGGTCAGCACGACCAGT
>SKZJ01000085.1 GCA_007127425.1 Wenzhouxiangella sp. | reverse complement strand
TTGCCGCCATGATCATGACCGGTTTTCGGCCAAGTTTGTCGGCAAGGTTTCCGGCAAAGAATGCACCGGCGGCACAGCCCAGCAGCATTGAAGCCACATTGAAACCAGTGCCAACGGCATCAGAATCAAAGGCAAGTTGCAGAGCATCGACCGTGCCGTTGATCACGCCACTGTCAAACCCGAACAAGAAACCGCCGAGAGCAGCAACAAAGGCCAGGAATATGACCCGGACTATATTGCCGGTATCTTCAACTTGCGATTCGTCGATTGTTTTCATATCCATCCCCGTAAGTCATGGTTAGATTTTCATGCCTGCTCTGATCAGCATCGGCACCAGTGGCGTGCGTGGCCATTCAGAGGCAATCGCGAGCGAGCTGCCCGATACGCGACCAGTCAGCCGCTTGCAACGCTTCGGCCGGAACCATCCAGGAACCACCGACGCATCGCACATTGGGCAGCGCCAGGTAGTCCCGGAAATCGTCGGCACCGATGCCGCCGGTCGGACAAAAACTGACATCGGGCAGCGGCCCATGGAAACTCTTCAGAAGCGCGATGCCGCCGCTGGCGGCCGCCGGAAACAGCTTGAAACGGTTCCATCCGGCCTCCCGGCCGGCCAGCACCTCACTGGCGGTAGCCACCCCGGGCAGGAAGGGCAGATCAAGTGCATTGGCGCGTTGGTACAGCGCCGGGGTCGCGCCCGGCGAGATGGCGAAACGGGCGCCGGCATCGGCCACCCGGGAAAGATCGTCGGCGCACAGGACGGTACCGGCACCCACGTGCGCCTCGGGCACTTCCATTGCAATGCGTCGAATGCTCTCCAGGGCCGTTGGCGTGCGCAGCGTGATTTCCAGGACGGTCAGACCGGCCGCAACCAGCGTGGAAGCAAGCGGCACGGCCTTGGCAACATCGTCAATCGTCAAGACGGGGATAACCGGGGCCGCGCCCATCAGATGATCGAGCGGTTGCATGTCAGGCGAGCCGTTCATAAAGCGATCTCCAGCTGTCGAGCGTCCTGCAGAGCAAGCGCGGCACCCAGCAGCCCCGGTTCGGGATGCGTGACAAGCACCACGCGAACCGCTTCCAGCCATGCGGCAAAACGCCCCTTGTCAAGAAAACTCTCCACGAAAGCACTCGCTCGCAGGAAAGACGCGAATCGAGGTGCAATACCGCCGGCAACGGCCACGGTCCGCGCGCCATGAATGAGGGCACAGTCACCGGCAAAACTGCCGAGAACAGAACAGAAACGAGCCAGTGCACGACGGGAAGCGACGTCCTCCCCTGCAAGTGCCCGGGCGACGATCTCGGCCGGCTGCAGAATTGAATCGTCGGGTGTTTGCGTCCTGGATGGATCACGACCCGACAGCGCCGCATGAATCCAACCCAGGCCGCTGCCCGAGAGCACTCGTTCGATCGAAACCCGGCCGTGGCGTTCGCTCAGCCAGTCGTGAATCATTTGCTCTTCTGAGCCCTGCGGTGCGTAACTGACATGACCGCCCTCGGTCTCGATAACGTGCCAGTTGTCGGGCTCGAACTGCGTGATCAGGGCGACCCCCATGCCGGTGCCCGGCCCGATCACGCTGATCGGTGCGCGCGGTTCATGATGAATACCGTGGTGCAGGATCACCTTCTCATCGTCATGTAGCGCCGGGATGGAGCGGGCAGCCGCGCCAAAGTCATTCATGACAAGCAACTCGTCGAGTCCGAGTTCGGCCTTGAGTTCGCGACGGCTGAAAGACCAGGACCGATTGATCAGTCGAATCTCGTCGCCTGTCACCGGGCAGGCCACGGCAATGGCTGCCCGCTTGATGCGTACCCGGTCACTCACGCTTGACAGGTAATGACGTGCGGCGTGCTGCAAGCTGGCGAAACGATCAGCCGAAAATTTCTGCTCGTAGTACAACTGCGGGCGCTCGCCGTAGTCGAGGTCGGTCAGGGCGAAGCGTGCATTGGTGCCACCGATATCGGCAACCAGCACCTTTTCCGATGACGGGCCCTTCATGCCTGCACGAACAGGATGCTGGCGCCGGATTCGGCGTCAGTGACCTGCGATCGCATGGCGCCGAACAGTTCGCGTCCGATACCAATCCGGTTGGCCGCCAGATCCAGGGGGCGAGGTTCGCGGCGGCGCAACGACACCTCGTCGATGGCACAGTCCATGCGTCCGGATTCGGCGTCGATAATGATCTCATCGCCGTCCTCGATCAGCCCGATCAGGCCGTCGCGCGCAGCTTCCGGCACGACATGAATGGCCGCCAGAACGGCACCCGAGGCGCCCGACATTCGTCCGTCCGTCAGCAATGCCACGCGCTGGCCCCGGTCCTGCAACACCTGCAGGGTGGGGGTGAGCTTGTGCAATTCCGGCATGCCGTTGGCACGCGGCCCCTGCCCACGAATGACCGCGACGAAATCACCTTCCAGCGCGCCGTCGCGAAATGCCTGCAGCAACTCGTCCTGGGAATCGAAGACCCTTGCCGGTGCCTCGATGCGACGATGCTCGGTTTCGACGGCCGAGATCTTGACGATGGCTCGCCCCAGGTTGCCCTGCAGCAAGCGAATGCCGCCATCCCGGGCGAAGGATTGCTTGACGCCGCGCAGGACGGATTCGTCACGGGACGTTTCCACGGCCGGCTTCCAGGCCAGCCGCTCGCCGTCCAGGTAGGGATCCTCGGCCTGGGCATAGAGATCGCCACCGTGAATCGTGGCGATGTCTGCATGCAGCAGCCCGGCATCCAGCAATTCACGGATAACGAAGGCCATGCCGCCGGCATCGTGGAAATGATTCACATCCGCTTCGCCGTTGGGGTAGATGCGCGTGAGCTGTGGTGTGGCCTTAGAGATTTCATCCAGATCGTTCCAGTCGATGACAACGCCGGCCGCCCGTGCGATCGCAACCAGGTGGATGGCGTGATTGGTCGATCCCCCGGTCGCAGAGAGGCCTACCATGGCATTGACAATCGCTTTTTCGTTGACGGTTCGCCCCAGGGGCGTATACGCCTCACCCTGATTGGTGATCTCGCAGGCGCGCTCGCCAGCGGCCAGGGTGAGGCGTTCGCGAAGGGCGGTATTCGGGTTGACGAATGCGCTGCCCGGCAGGTGCAGGCCCATGACTTCCATCATCATCTGGTTGGAATTGGCCGTGCCGTAGAACGTACAGGTTCCGGGGGAATGATACGACTGCGCTTCGGCTTCGAGCAGGTCCTCGCGTGATGCCTTGCCCTCGGCATGCGCCTTGCGAACCCTGGCCTTTTCCTTGTTGGGCAGCCCCGAAGGCATCGGGCCACCGGGCACCAGGATGGTCGGTACATGGCCGAAGGCCAGTGCGCCGATCAGCAGGCCGGGCACGATCTTGTCGCATACGCCCAGCAGTAGCGCCGCATCGAAAGTGTTGTGCGACAGCGCCACCGCCGTAGCCTGAGCGATCACGTCGCGTGAAAACAGCGACAACTCCATGCCCGGCTGGCCCTGCGTGACCCCGTCGCACATGGCCGGCACCCCGCCGGCCACCTGGGCTGTGCAACCGCGACTCTGCGCGGCGAACTTGATCAACGCGGGAAATTTCTCCAGTGGCTGGTGGGCCGAGAGCATGTCGTTGTAGGCGGTCACAATGCCGATGTTCGGCGCCTGCATGGCCTTGAGCACTGGCTTGTCCTTGCCCGATGCGGCAAAGGCATGCGCCACGTTGCCGCAGCTGATGAGTGAACGCGCGGGGCCGGAGCCGATGGCCCCGTCGATTCGTTCGAGGTAATCCGATCGGCTCGCCTCGGAGCGCTTGCGTATTCGTTCGGTGACGGACTGGATGGTCGGATGCATGGTCATGGGCTCCAGTGTATGTCCAGAGGTGCGTCGATTTGCGCCAGCAGTGCGGCAACGGGATTTCGCTGTGGATCGGCGCCGCGTGCGGCATCGAGGACTTCACGCTTGCGCTCGCCGCGCAGCACCAGCACCGGGTAACGGCTGGCCATGATCGCCGAGAGCGTCAACGAAACGCGCGAATACGGTGCATCCTCGGGCATCGGATCGGGCGTGACAATCACAAGTGGCTCATCGCAAGCGGGGTCCAGTGCCGTGCGCAACTCCGGCGCGCCGGGAAAAAGCGAGGCGAAATGACCGTCTGATCCCATTCCCAGCACACAGACGTCGAATGGCTGCGGCGTTTCGGCAAGTGTAGCCCGGGCGACATCCAACGACGGCTCGGCCCCTGGCTGATCGGGCACCAGGGACCCGAAGCGCGGACTCACTCCGGCAAAAGCTGCACGAATCGCGCGCAGATTGCTGGCCTTGTCGTCCGGTGCCACCCATCGCTCGTCACCTGGCACAAGCGTCACGCACGACCAGTCCAGGTCCTGCTCGGCGAAACGGCGGTAAAGAGGAAACGGTGTGGAACCGCCGGCCAGGGCCAGGGATGCAACGCCGTTTTCGGACGTGCCGACTCGGACCACCTCGGCGATTTTTGGGGCCAGGGCATCACACAGTGCGTCGAAATCGGGATGTTCGATAAAGCTCACCAGAATTACTCCCGCCAGCTGTGACCGTGGCGCTCAGTCAGGGCCACGGCGCTCGACGGGCCCCAGGTGCCGGCCTGATAGGCCTTGGGCACGGTTTCGAGCTTGTGCCAGCCGGCGTAGATGCCGTCGACCCACTGCCAGGCTGCCTCGACTTCGTCGCGCCGGACGAATAACGTGCTATTGCCCTCAATGGCATCAAGGTAGAGGCGTTCGTAGGCCATGCGGCGATGCTCCTGGTCGAAGGCGTTATGCCGATCCAGGTCCAGCGCCACCTGGCTGAGATGGACTCCGTCGCGGTCCAGGCCGGGTTTCTTGTTCATCAAGCAAAGCGCGATGTGCTCTTCGGGCTGCAGCCGGATGATCAACGCATTGGGCTGCATGGTGCCGCCTGCGGTCCCGTAGATGGAATGCGGCACCGGCCTGAATCGGATATAGATCTCTGTGACCCGATGCGGCATGCGCTTGCCGGTACGCAGGTAGAAGGGCACGCCAGACCAGCGCCAGTTGTCGATGTGAGCGCGCAGCGCGACGTAGGTTTCGGTCCGGCTGTCCCGCCCCAATTCCTCGAGGTAGCCGGGCACGGCCTGGCCGTTGATGGCCCCAGCACAGTACTGCCCGGCTACTGTGTTCCTTTCCAGCGCGTCGCCGGTCAACGGGCGAAGGGATTCCAGCACCTTGAGTTTTTCATTGCGCACTGCGGTGGGCTCAAAGTGTGAGGGCGGCTCCATCGCCGTCAGACACAGCAACTGCAGCATGTGATTTTGCACCATGTCGCGCATGGCGCCATATTCATCGTAATAGCCTGCCCGGTCTTCCACACCCACCGTCTCGGCCACGGTGATCTGCACCTGCTCGATGTGCTGCGCATTCCAGAGCGGCTCGAACAAGGCATTACTGAAGCGCAGCGCCAGCAGGTTCTGGACACCATCCTTGCCGAGGTAGTGATCGACGCGATAGACCTTCGACTCGTCAAACACTTCGGCAACGCCATTATTGATTTCGACCGAGCTGATGCGATCGTGACCGATCGGCTTTTCGAGCATGACTCGCGTACCGGCGTCATTCAATCCGGCACGGCCGAGGGCGGCGCAGATACTCGAGTACCAGCTCGGAGCCGTCGAAAGATGAAACAGGATGTCGCCTTCGCCGCGCCGCTTGCGGATGTAGCCGGTCAGTTGATCGATGGACCCATCAGACGACAGGTCGACGGGGTGGTAATCCAGGCGCTTGAGCAGACGCTCCAGGCTCGCATCGTCTTCGGACGACACAGCCCGCCCGGATAGGTGCTCGCGACACAGAGCCGCGAACTCGTCGCGGCTCATCTGTGTTCGCGCACAGCCCAGCACCCGGAGCTCGTCCGGCAGTAATCCGTCGCGCTCCAGCCCGAACAGAGAAGGCAGAAGCATGCGCTGGGCGAGGTCGCCCGTGGCACCGAAGATGACAAGGTTAGCGGCGGTTTGAATGGGCATAGACAGTTCCTTTGGGTTGCCATAGCGTAGCGCTTTACGACAGCGCTGTCACCCGTTACCCTAGATAAATGGCGCACAAATACTTTTTCAAGCGACTCGGAAAGGCCCGGTGGCCGACGCCGGGTGGACGAGATGATGGTGGAAAGCCTGTTACGACCGGTTAATGGAGTGGCGGCAGAGTCCCGCGCGAGCCCCGACCGGGTCATCGTGCGCGCCTCATGGGGCGAAGGACTGATGCCTGCCGCCGGTGCGTCCAATCCCGCAGCTCGGGAAACAGGGCGCTTGTACTTCCGGTCATTTCCGCCCCACGCGTTAGCTTTGTGAATTACGCAAAGCTAATATTTTTACATGAAGAGGTACCAAGTTATGAACAACAATGATTTGTGCAAAGGGTTGCTCCCTATGCTGTTGGCCGCCGCCTTTGCGGCAGGTGCCAATGGAGTGGCCGCAAACTCGTGCCCGAACCTTGTATGGAGTGATGAGTTCGAGGGGTCGTCTGTAGATTTCACCAACAATTGGGAGGCGCAGATTGGCGATGGTTGCGCCGAAGGAATCTGCGGCTGGGGCAACAACGAGCTCCAATACTACCAGGCGGAAAACGCCACAGTATCCGACGGCACCATGAAGATCACCGCCAAGCGTGAGCGTGTGCGCTCTCATGCATACACCTCCGCCCGCCTGCGCACCAAGAATATGCCCGGCAGTGGCGAATGGCAGCACGGCCGCTTCGAAGCCCGCATCAGGATCCCCGAAGGTGCCGGTCTATGGCCGGCGTTCTGGATGCTGCCGTCGAACACCGACGTCGGCTGGCCCATGAGCGGCGAAATCGACATCATGGAATCAACCGGGCAGGCCTCCATGGTCGCCATCGGGCATCTGCACTACGGTGAACCGTGGCCAGACAATAGCTGGACTGGCGGTGGCATTCTGAGCCAGCCGGACAAGTGGTCCGACGGATTTCATACCTACGCACTGGAGTGGGAACCCAATGAAATGCGCTGGTATCTGGACGATATCCTGTACCTGACGCTGACCCCCGAAGACCTCGGCAACCCCGATTGGTGGACCTTCGAGAAATACGATTACCACTTCCTGATCAACGTTGCCGTCGGCGGCAGCCTGGGCGGCCCGGTGGATGATTCCATCTTCCCGGTCAGCATGGAAGTGGATTATGTTCGCGTCTACGACATGGGACAACCGGCGGTTGACGGCCCCAATATCGTCGGGCCGACCGAAGTGGCCACCTACAGCATCATCGGCAACACCGGCAATACCAGCTATAGCTGGTCGGTACCCCCCGGCGCCACGTTGAGTGGGTCGGGCAGTTCCGTACAGGTCGACTTCACCGGCGCCACCTCCGGCAACGTAGCCGTGGAAGTATCCGACAACTGTGGCACACACCAACTGGCGGTTCCGGTGTTTGTCGAGCCCGACCACCCCATTGAAACGGTATGGGATGACTATGCGGGCAACCAGGAGTTGCACTACACCGAGATTACCGGTGACTTCACTGTTGACGATGGCCTGCTGATCTACACCCGCAATGCAGAAGAGCGCTGGGACGTCATGATCGCCGACACCAACGCCATACCTGATGCCGACCCTTTCATCAGAGGTGAAAAGGCGTTTGTGATGGATCTTCACAACACCGACTCAAACCTGGTCGGCAAGGAGATTCTGGTTCAACTCGAGGATGGCACAACCGCCACGGCAAGCAACTACCCCAGTGGCCGTCACAGCAAGTACGTCGCTTACGTAGAGCATGCTGACGGCTGGCAGAGGCTGCGTTTCCGCCTGCAGGAGCGCATCGACGGCATGACCGGTGATACATCGGTTGACCAGGTGGTGTTTCTGATCGATCCGGACAACTACAGCGGAGACACTTATGTGTTCGATCTGAAGGCCAT
>SKZJ01000280.1 GCA_007127425.1 Wenzhouxiangella sp. | reverse complement strand
TGCTCTGCCTTGGACGGGCAGGGTGGCCGGGATGGCAGTCCATGGGCTCTATCCTGCTGAGGGGAGAGGTGCACGAAGAAGTGAAGGGATTGCGCCTCCACGGCGACATCCCCCACAGTCGGTATCTGCGGAAGCTCTCCGCCGGACGCGCTGAGCCCTTCATGCTCAAGCTCTTCCAGGAGCACCTTCCGGAAGGTCGGGACGTGGTGGATGTGGGAGGCTATCTAGGCCTCTATGCCCTCATCGCCGCCCAATCTCCCCAAGTAAAACGCGTATGGGCCTTCGAGCCGGATCCCCGCAACTTCGGTTGGCTCGCCCGAAACATCCGTGAGAATGAAAGCCGGGTCGAGGCCCAGCCCTTCGTGGTGGGCGACCGGCAGGGCACCGCGAGGATTCAGCTCTCCCGGGGCGGCCAGAGCCAAACGCACGTGTCCGAGGAAGGAGGCGTGGCCGTTCGCTCCGTGGCGCTGGACCAATTTCTCCCCGAGGATGTGGATCCAGCACTGATCAAGATCGACGTGGAGGGCCACGAGGTGGCCGCATTGGCCGGGATGAAGGGAATCCTCGAGCGGTGCCGGCCCATCCTTTTCGTCGAGCATCACGCGCGCTCACTGCGTCGCCAGGGGTCCTCCCCCGAGAAGCTCCTGGAGCTCCTGGCGCAGCTAGACTACCGCGTTGCGTGGATCGACGAGGAACAGCGCTGCACCAAGCCGCCTGCCACGCTCCCTGATCACGACCACGTCAACCTCATCTGCGAACCGCGCTGAACGGGCCGGCGGGGAATCGTCGCCGGCTTGACAACACCACCGCGCCGTTCCCAGCGATAACCCATCGTCCCTGCAGCGCGGTAGTAGAGGCTTACTGTGCATTGGACCTGCCTCAACCGTCCATGATTTGCTGATCAGGACAGGAATGATGCTGTTGTCGCTGACCGGTCGGCGGCAGCACCGGCCAGTTTTCACTTGAGCCGTGAATTGATTCTGCCCGATCGATCGTTTTGACGATCGCTTTGAGGCACTTTGAGCTCGGCTCAGTCGAGCTCGTTCAGGTGGGATCAGTTCTCCGCCCGCTCCTGCAACCAGCGGGTGATTTCCTCGACCGGGCGAGGCCGGCTGAACAGGAAGCCTTGAGCCAGGCTACAGCCCCGATCGAGCAGGAACTGCCGCTGTGCCTCAGTCTCCACACCTTCGCAGATCACGTCCAAGCCCAGACTCCGGGCCATGTGGATGATGGTGGTAGTGATGGCAACATCGTCCTCGTTGTCGGGAAGACCGGTAATGAAGGCCCGGTCGATCTTGAGTGTGTGCAAGCGGAAGTTCTTGAGGTAGATGAGCGAGGAATAGCCGGTTCCGAAGTCGTCGAGGGCCAGGCGCACGCCCAGGGCTGCCAGTTCGGCCAATACCCCGCTGGCGTACTCGGGGCTTTCCATCAGCGTGGTCTCGGTGATCTCAAGGCTCAGCCCCTCGGGCGGCAGAGCGGTACGCTGGAGAACATCGCGGATGCGTTCGGCCAAGTCCGGTAACCGGAACTGCCGCGCCGACAGGTTGACCGATACGCGCCCGGTAAACAGGCCGCCAGCGCGCCACTCGGTCGCCTGGCGGCAGGCGTTCTCGAACACCCAGTCGCCGATCTTGCTGATCATGCCCGACTGCTCGGCCACCGGGATGAAATCTGCAGGCGACACCAGCCCGTGGCCGGGGCGATCCCAGCGGATCAGGGCTTCCAAACTATGTACTCTCGTGCCGTTGTGCATCTCGACGATCGGCTGATAATGCAGCTCGAACTCCTCGCGTTCCAGCGCCAGATGAAGCGCGTTGAGGATATCCAGATACTGGTGGGCGCCGGCGCTTAGCTCGGTGCTGTAGTATTCGATCGTGTTGCGTCCCTGCTGCTTGGCCCGATACATGGCGCTGTCGGCGAATTGCAGCAACTGTTCAAAATCGCATGCATCCTGTGGGCAAATGGCCACGCCGATACTGACGGAAGTGAATATGTCACGGTCTTCGTGGCGCAGGGGCGCATTCAGTGACTCCAGTAGCTTGGCGGCAACCACGCGGGCGTCCTCTGGATTGCTCAGGCCGGGTGCCAGCACGACGAACTCGTCACCGCCCTGGCGGCCGACCAGGTCGCCGTCACGCAGGCACGCGCGGAAGCGCAGACCGACTTCCTTGAGCAATTTGTCGCCGACGGCGTGTCCCAGGGAATCGTTGATGGCCTTGAAGTTGTCCAGGTCCATGAACAGTACCCCGAGGCTGCGGCCGTCGCGGCGGGCGCGCCAGCTTTCGATGTCGAAGTGGCGCGCCAGGGTGCGCCGGTTGGGCAGGCCGGTGACCGGATCGTGGTGGGCCAGGTAGTCGAGCTGTTCCTCGTACTGTTTGAAGGCTGTAATGTCGTTGGCCGCGCCCACCAGGTTGATGATGCTTCCGTCGGCGTCGCGGATGGCACTCATACTGAGCAGTTCCCGAAACGTCTCGCCGTCGCGGCGACGGTTGGTCAGCTCGCCCTGCCAACGGCCCTCGGATTGCAGGGCGGCGAACACATCCTTGGTGAAATGTTCCGGGTAGATACCCTCGGCGACCGCCGGTAGTATGCGTCCGCGCAGCTCATCGACCGGGTAGCCAGTGATTTCTGCAAAGGCGGGATTGATCAATTCGATGGCGAAATCGGCATCGGTGATGAAGATGGCTTCGGCGGCATTCTCGATTGCGCGCTCGGCCAGAACTCGCCAGCGGTCGGCCTCGCGCCGCGCCCGTCGGTGCCGGGCGTCGAGGATCTCCCGTTCGACCGCCGGGCCCAGGCGTGCCAGGTTCGGTCCCTTGAGCAAGTAGTCGTTGGCCCCGGCGCGCATCATTTTCACCGCGGTGTCCTCTCCGATGGTGCCGGAGACCACGATGAAAGGCACATCCGCGTCGCGCTCGCGCAGGAGCTCAAGCGCACGCCCCCCGTTGAAGGCAGGCATGCCGTAGTCGGCAAGCACAACATCCGGACTTCGAGCCAGGGCCGCCAGGAAATCGGATTCCGTTTCTACTCGTTCGGATTCGGCGCTCAGTCCGTGTTCCTTCAGTGCGCGCATCGCAAGTTCCGCGTCGTCTGCGGAGTCCTCGACGATCAGAATGCGCACCGGCGGTGCTTCAGTCATACTCGGTCTCCGGCACCTGATTGAGCACCAGCCAGTACAGGCCGAGCTGGCGCGCGGCCTCCACGAACTGCTCGAAGTCCACCGGCTTCTGGATATAGCTATTGGCATTCAGTTCGTAACTGGCAATCATGTCGCGTTCCTCGCGCGAGGAGGTCAGGATGACCACCGGGGTGAGCCGGGTGCGGGTTTCCCCGCGCAAGCGGCGCAGGACCTCGATGCCATCCACCTTGGGCAGCTTCAGATCGAGCAGTACCACAGCGAATTTCTCTGCGTCCTCGCCCAGCAGCATATCCAGGGCCTCGGCGCCGTCGCGGGCCACCTTCATCGGGTTGGCGATATTGGCGCGTCGAAAAGCAAGTTGGGTCAGTTCCACATCGTCGGGGTTGTCCTCGACGAGCAGGATTGGCTTGTTTTTCTTAGGCATCATTTTCATAGCTCCGGGGGAGGGTGAAGTGAAAAGTGGCGCCGTCGCCATCGACAGCCTCGGCCCACAGGCGACCGTCATGACGGTGGATGATGCGCTTGACCGTAGCCAGGCCGATACCGGAGCCGGGATATTCATGCTGACCATGCAGGCGCTGGAAGGCGCCGAACAGCTTGCCGGCGTAATGCATGTCGAAGCCAACGCCGTTGTCGCGCACGAAGTAGTGATTGGGGTCGTCAGCCGAACGACCAAACTCGATCTGCGCATTTTCCTCGCCGGCGGTGAACTTCCACGCGTTGCCGAGCAGATTCTCCAGCGCCGCGCGCAACAGTGTCGGGTCGCCAGCGGCTTGCAGGTCGGGCTGGATGATCCAGTCCACATTGCGGTCCGGTTCTCCGGCCTCCAGTTCTGTGGCAATCTCGCCGGCAAGGCGCGAGAGGTCCACCGGCCGCCAGCGCAGGGTCAGGCGGCTGAGTCGCGACAATGACAGCAGGTCGTCGATCAGTCGGGCCATGCGAGCGCTGGCGCTACGAATTCGTTCCAGGTGACCCTCGCCTTCTCCGTCGAGACGGTCAGACTTCTCTTCCAGCAGAATGCGGCTGAAGCCGTCGATGGCACGCAAGGGTGCGCGCAGGTCATGCGAGACCGAATAGGAAAAGGCCTCCAGTTCCTCCACCGTGGCCTCCAGGCGGGCGGTGCGCCGGGCAATCTTGTCTTCAAGTTCGCGGTTGAGGCGGTCCAGCTTGACTTCTGCCGCCGAGCGGTAGGCGTGTTCCCGGTTGAGGCGCTGGGCGATCAACAACACCGCCACAAGCATCAATATGACTGCGATGGTGGCGAAAAGCGCCAGCCCGACCTCCAGGCTGAACAGCCCCCCGCGCTCGCCCTCGACGCGCAGCCAGCCGACCAGCAAGGGAATGCCGATAGCCAGGGGCGCGAGGCGCCGCACCATGTATCCGCCCGGGGTTTGTGCTGCCAGGATGTCGCGCAGGCCGCTGGGAGAAAGCGAAAGTACGGCCGCGCTGGCGACCAGGACCAGTGCGTCCATCTGAAGGAAAATGCCGGACATGAGTGCCGGCAACGAGACAATGCCAAGTCGGAACCAGTCAGCGGAAAAACTGAAGAAAGCCAGGGTCATGGCCAACGCGGCCAAGCCCTGCGCTGGCGGCAGATATCGACCGGGGCGCTCGATCAGGAGCACGGCCAGGCCCAGGGACGCGGCAGTGACAAAGATGACCGGCGGAAAGGCGCCGGGATCAGCAATCAGCAAGAACTCGGGTTGAGCGATCCAGCCGCTGATGCGCCCTACGCCAACCCCGATTAGCGCCAGGCCGCCCAACCAACGCAGGGCCGCCCATACCCCGCCGCGACGACCCAGGGCAAGGGCAAGCAGGGCGGCCGCGGCCAGAACAAAGGCACCGGCCTCGAGGGCAAGCAGCGCGCCGGTAGCCGGATCGCGAGGAACCAGCAAGGCCCCACCAGCCAACAACAGCCCGCCAAGCAGTGCAGAGACGGCTAGGCCGGCGGCGAATCGGTGGGGCGGCGACCCGTTCCCGGGTGCGCGGGCTGGCAAACTCTTAGTCATTGGCAAGGCCACTCAGACCGGAGCAGCGTCATCACGACGCGGAAATCAATCTCATCCCCCCCGTCTACGCCCGGCAGAGCGAACTCCAGATAGCACTGACCACCTGACCAGCAGCCAGTCCCCGTGGTCAGCAGACCGACTTACGGTTCACGCTACCACTTGCTGCCTGAAATTGCTTTGACTTGAATCAACTATCTCAACAGTCTTGTTTCCCCGCCCCAACTAATGGAAGGAATACACCCAATGAAATATCGTCTCCCTGGAGTCCAGATTATTGTTGCGATGTTGTTGTTCACTGGCGCTAGCGCCACGCTGGCCCATCAGGTCGAGGAAGTCGGCGACGGTCAGTATCGTGTGATTGTGGGTTTCGTTAACGAACCCATCTATACCGACGAACGCAATGGACTCGACCTGATCATCAGACCAGCGGACGAACAGGAAGCGATTCCCGGATTGGAGGAAGGGCTCAATGCCGAACTCATTGCGCCGGACGGTGAGACACGCAGGGCCTTCGACATACGCCCCCGGTACCCTCATCCGGGGCGCTATACCTTTGACACCGTACTGACCGAGCCCGGGCATTACCAGGTACGAGTCTGGGGAAAGATTCACGATGTGAGCTTCGACGTGACATTTCTCCTCGATGAAGTAAAGCCGATCTCGACGTTGCACTTCCCGAAGCCTTGACCTGTTTCGCTTCGAGCGGGCCACGCTCGTAGCGGTTCTTTTTGCCCTGGGCCTGCCGCAACCCTTGTGCGGGGTGAATGGCGACCTGCCAGATATCGGCTGGGGCGGGCGGAAATAATGTATATGGAAAATATACATTGACTGTCCGCTGAAGGGGGTCTATTCTTTTGTACATGAAAAATGTACATGAAAGAGCACCCCAGCTCCGAATTGACCTGGACAGCAGCACCCCCCTGGCCCGGCAGATTGCCGACGGCCTGCGGGCCCTGCTGGTGAGCGGTGAGCTGGCCCCGGGTGATCGTCTGCCCAGTTCCCGTCGTCTGGGCGTTGACCTGGGAGTTCACTTCAACACCGTGGCCCAGGCCTATCGCGAGCTGGAAGGGGAAGGCTGGCTGGTGCTCAATCGCAAGCAGGGCACCTTTGTTGCCGGCCGCGAGGCCGTCCAGCCCCAGGCGTCGGACAAGCCCCTCCTGCTGGCCGCCTTCCGGGAAGAGCTGATCCGCCTGGCGGCCCGCTATCGATCACAAGGCCTGGAGGCCGACGAGCTGCTGGCGATTGCAAAAGAGGAAATGAATAATGATTGAACCGAGTGAATGGTGGTTCGGCAGTCTGCTGATGTATTTTCTCGTGCCCCTGGGGGTCGGTGCCTTGCTGGCCGTCATGCCCTGGTTGAGCCGGCCGGAGACCTGGTTCGCGGTCACGGTAGCGCCCGGCTTTCGCCAAAGCGAGCCGGGCCGCCGGGTTTTGCGCGATTATATGAAAGGTATAGCCGGCATCATCCTGCTTGTACTGGTGATGCAGGCCCTGGTGCTGTGGCTGAGTGATGACCGAGCCCTGATCGGCCTGGCTCATGTGTCGGGGGTGCTGTTTCTGAGCCTGGCCGGCCTGGTGGTCTTCATTTACTGCCGTCGCCAGCTCCTGCCCTACAGCCAGAGCCAGTCCCGACAGCGGGAGGTCGGCCTGGAACCGCCGCTAACCGCTCGCCAGGTCATCCCCGGCCCCTTGTGGCTGCAGGCGATTCCATATCTCCTCCTGGTCCTGCCCATGAGCTGGGTGGCGCTTCATTTCGCCGATGTGCCGGATCAGGTGGTGGTGCATGTCGGTATGGACAGTGTTGCTCATGGCGAGAAGTCCATCCGCACGGTATTCGGCGGTACCGCTGTGCTGCTCGTCTCGCTGGTGCTCGTTCACCTGGTGATGCTGGTGCCCTTCTTCATGCGTCGCCTGCCCAACCAGGCCCGACGTAGCCGGGGCATCAACCTGATCCTCTTGCAGGTGATGTTCATCATGGGTGTGCTGGGTGGTTTTCTCGCCTTCCTGCCCCTGCATGGCGAGGCCTGGGTCAATCCCCCCCTGGGCATCGGACTGATACTGGGCGGCACTTTGCTGATGCTCTTCGTGCCGGTGGTTACGGGCTGGTTCGTTCTGCGCAGTGGCGAGCCACTTGTAGTGGGTGACCGCAGCCCGGACGAGTGCTGGTATCTGGGCATGCTCTACTTCAATCCCGAGGATCCCGCCCTCTGGGTGGAAAAGCGTTTCGGGGTGGGCTACACAGTGAATTTCGCCCGCCCCACGGCCTGGCTGGGTATCGGCGCGCTGATTGTCCTGGCCGTCGGTATCTTGGCGCTGACCACCGGTTGAGGAAAATGCCTGTTGGAAAGGCAGGCTGAACAGTTAACAAGGTCTTTCGGGCCCGAGTGTGTCAGCATGGGATTTCAGGTGAGACCGAAGGAGGTGGCATGAGTGAGGAGGGCGCCGGGGTCCGGATCGAGGCGCTGCGGGATCCGGCCTGTTATCCCCATCCCGCCGACTCGGTGGTGTTGCTGGAGACCCACGGCAACTGGATCCTGCTGGTCGGGGAATACGCCTACAAGATCAAGAAGCCGGTGGATCTTGGCTTCATGGACTTCTCCACCCTGGAGAAGCGTCGTTTTTACTGCGAGGAAGAGATTCGGCTCAATCGCCGCCTGGCGCCGGAGATCTATCATCGTGTCCTGGGCATCACGGGCTCGCCCGAGGCGCCCCGCATGGGCGGGGAGGGCGAGCCCTTCGAATATGCCGTGCAGATGAGCCGCTTTGACCACGAGCAGCGCCTGGATCGCTGCCTGCT
>SKZJ01000244.1 GCA_007127425.1 Wenzhouxiangella sp. | reverse complement strand
GATTCGCGCGGCGCCGGTGAGCGTGGCGAAATCGATGATGCGCTCGGCGCCCTCTTCCGAGGCCAGCGTCAGGGCGTCGGACAGCACCACCCGGCCTTCGGCGTCGGTATTGCCGATCTCCACCGTCGTGCCCCGGCGCGTGCGGATGATGTCGGAAGGCCGGTAGGCATTGCCGGCAATGGCGTTTTCCACCGCCGGAATGTAGACGCGCAGATTGACCTTGAGGCCCAGCGCCATGATGACCTTCGCCAGCCCCAGCACGTGGGCCGCACCGCCCATGTCCTTTTTCATCAGCACCATACCGGCACCCGGCTTGATATTGAGCCCGCCCGAATCGAAGATCACACCCTTGCCAACCAGCGCCAGCGGCGGATCGTCGGGATCACCCCACTGCATGCGAATCAGGCAGGGGGGCCGACTGGCTGCCTGGCCAACCACGTGGATGGCCGGAAACTCCTCTTCCAGGCGCTCGCCGTCGATCTTCTCGAAAGCCGCATTGTGGGTCTCGGCCAGTTCGCGAGCCACCTCAGCCAGATCGGAGGGGCCGAGGTCGATGGCCGGCGTATTGACCAGATCGCGCACCAGGCTGGAGGCCTCGACCAGGGTGCCAATCTCGTGGCCTTCGGTCTCCGGCAATGCCAGGCGTGCCTTGGGTGCCGCTATCTTCTTGTAGCGATCGAACCGGTAACAACCCATTCCCCAGCCGATGACGGCTCGCCCGATTTCTTCGTCGCTCCAGTCCGACGCCAGACGGTAGTCGCCTTCCGGCAAGACACCGGGCAGATGAGCCAGTGCCCAGAGACGGTCGCTTTCTTCACGCCCGGCCAGCACACAGGCGACGCCACCGTCGACTCCGGGCACCAGCAGGTGCGTATTCGCCGAGGCATCGAATCCGCTGGCTTCCACCCAGCGGCGCTGGCTATCGGGAGCCGATTTCAGCCAGTCGTCAAGGGTAGCCGCGTCGAGAGAATGAACGGGTATGGCGGTATCGCTGTGCTCGCAGAACATGGGGTATGAGGATGCGTTTGGGGACAGACCTCAGGATAGCGCAGGATCAGCCTGGTTTCCGGCTTCAGTCCTTCCCGATCTCGATCCGCTTGCGGCTGCCGCTGGCCTCCTTCGTCCGCGGGATCTCGATTCTGAGCACCCCGTTCCTGAACTTCGCCGAGATACCATCGGCATCGGCATCGGTCGGCAGGGTCAGCACGCGACGGAAACTGCCGTAGCTCCGCTCGACGCGGTGGTAGCCGTCCTCGTCATCCTCGCTGTCCTGTTGTTTTTCTCCGGAAATGATCAGCGCATCGCCGTCCAGGGTGAGATCGATATCGCCCTCATCGACACCCGGCACCTCGACCGAGATCCGGTACGCCTTTTTCGATTCGGCGATATCGATGCTGGGCTTGAGAACCAGCTCGGAATGCCAATTGGAAGGCTTGTCGAAAGCGCCGAAGAAATCCTCGAACAAACGATCCATTTCACGATGCATGCGCGCGAGTGGATCGTCACCGCCCCGGGCCGGCAACAACTCACCGCTGCCGCTCGGTTCCTCACGCTTGAACCAGTTCCAGGGACTGAACTTCTGCAGGTCCATTGCAACCTCCTTAAGAAGTCTTCTGAGTCAACAGACATTGCTCATTAATAAATATAGAAGCAGGCAGGCGGGTTTCAAGGGACTGCAGACCGAGGCGCTCTGGCGCTCAGCCCTGACCATTTGTGCCGACCTGTGTCGCTTCGTTGCAGTCAAACGAGGCAATCGGATCGGCAATGCGGCGGAACAATGTCGATTTTGTGCCTTCCTTCTTGATTGGCGACAAACACTCCCTCCCTCTGGCCCGGAAATTGCATCGATGAAGGCATGAGTGCCGTAACCCACGAAAATACTCGCCCGCGTGCCCGGATTCTGTTTGTCGATGACAGTCGGCTAATGCGCATGTGCGCCCGAAAGATCCTGGGCAATAGCTACGACCTGGTTCTGGCCGATTCGGCCGAAGAAGCCTGGCGACTGCTCGAACAGGACGAACGGATTCAGGTCCTGTTTACCGACTTGCAGATGCCCGGCCGAAGCGGCTTCGATCTGCTCGACCAGGTCCGAGGCAGCGACGCACCCCGCCTGGCCGAACTGCCGGTCGTGCTGATCACCGGTGCCGAGGAACGCGAGGAGATGCGCACGCTGGCACTCGAACGCGGCGCCACCGATTTCATTACCAAGCCCTTCCAGGCCTCCGAACTTACGGCACGGGCCAGGGCCCATGTCGATTCCGGGCACTCGCGCCGGAAGCTTCGGGTGCTCGAGCGCGACCATCACCTCGACCGCACCACCGGGCTGGGTAACCGTAGCTACTGTGAGCAGCGCCTCAGCCAGGCCATCAGCTTCGCGTCACGGCACGATCAGCCACTGACCCTGATGCACCTGCGCCTGGAAGGACTGGCACAACTACTGGCCGACCTCGGCGAGCCCTATGCCGAGCGTGCCCAGCGGCGCATCGGGCAAACGCTGGCCGGCAGCATCCGCAAGGAAGATACGGTCTTCCGTAACGGCGAAGAAAGCTTCACCTTCCTGTTGCCGGCCACTGATCGAACCGGCGCCGGGACCCTGAAGGAGCGTTTTCTGCCCGACCTCGACGCGCTGGGCCTGTCCGGCAGTGGTCATTCACTGGAGGTCACCTGCCAGTTGCATGTCCAGCCCATCGCTGTCGACCACCCGGTCGACGTCGCAGGTCTGCTGAATGATGGGCTTTCCGGAACCTCCGGGCCGGAAACGGCAGCGCCGGAACAGGCCTCGAAGCCGGAACCACCGGCTATCGAGGAAGCCTTGCAGATGATCGAACGCGGGGAAAGCGAGCGCCTGCGCCGTCATCTTCCGCAGCTGCGGGAGCGGCTGCAGCCCCTGTTGTCCCTGCTCAACGCCGGCTAAAGAATCGCTGGAGAACTCAATCGTCGCGCAGACGGCGACCGCGGGGGCCGGAAGGCCGGTCCCGCCACCCTTCCAGGTCGCCCGAGGCCTCCTCGCCGGCACTCAGCACCCAACCGGTGATGTCGGCGAACAATCCGGCCATCGCTTCTTCGAAGGCGACCACGATCTCATCCAGTGACCCGCCGGCCACGGGCCGGGAGCGCTCAAACGAGTTCATCGCCATTACGCGCCCAGTGGGCTGGTGAACCAAATTGACTCGGATGCCCAATTCAACAACCAGGCGTCCGCTGCCGTCATCGACGACCTCGAAACTCCGGATATCACTGGCCAGGCCAAACCGCGAGCGCATGCCGCCGGCCCGACCCACGCCGGCGAAGCGGCCGGAGTCTTCAAGCGACTGGATCAGCAGTCCCTGAACCATGTCCGGCATGCTGTCCAGCCAGGTGGCTTCCGGCCAGGACTGCAGGCGCGAGCGCGAGACCCGCACCAGCACACGGTTGGAATTGCGCATCTGGTCGGCCATCGGCCGCTGCACGAGTACCGCCCAGTCGACCTCGGGCCAGTCGGCATCGACGGCTGTTTCCAGCTGCGGCGCAATGACGCTCACCGACCCGGACGAGCGCGCCAGCATGCAACCGCTGACCAGGGGAATGACGAGCGCCAACACGATCAGGCGCGCCCAACGGAAACGGTATCGGGTGGTCCTCACTGTGGTCGGTACTCCTCTGGCTGATCGCCTCCCAGGAGGAAGCGGGTCGGGTTACGCTCGAACTGGATGGTCACTCGAGACAGTTCACGGACCAGCTGTCGGAACTCCTGCACGGCCGGTCCCATCGGTGCCAGCACCTCGACACCGAAATCGCTGATGGCCGCTTCATTGTCAGCCATTATGCGATCGATGCGGCTCGATGCGGTTGCCAGGCGATCCATGGTGCGCGAGAGATCGTCGGACAGCTCCGGCAAAGCGGAGATCAGGTGCTCGTCGATCCCGGCTACGACCCCGTTCATCTCGTCGATGAGTCTTTGCGAGCGCTCCAGCACGTCAGCAAGGCTTTCGCTGCCCTGGTGCAGGTTTCGGATGGTGCTCGCGATCAGCTCACTCTCGTCCAGCACAGCCGCGGAAAGCCGGTCGAAATTGTCGAGGGTATGCGAGACACGCTCGGCGTTGTCCTCGCTGAGAAAATCAAGCACCCGCAGCATCACCTCGCTGGCCATCGAGGCAATATCCTCTGATGCGTCGATGAGTTTCTGCAGTCCGGACTCCTCGGCCAGAATGCGTGGCAGCTCGCCTTCTGGACCCGTTGTCAGTCTCGGGCTCTCGGGGCTGCCACCCCGCAACTGGATGAAGGCAACACCGGTCAGGCCGGACACCGTCAGGCGCGCCACGGTATCGGCACGCACCGGGGCATCCGCATCCAGCCGGATGCGGGCGATCACCCTCCTGGGATCCTCAGGTGACAGGTACAATTCGCGCACGCTGCCCATGTTGATACCGTTGTACTGCACGGTCGAGCCGACCGACAGACCGGTCACCGGGTGCTCGAACACTACTATGTATTCTTGCCAGGTATCGCCGGCCGCGTAACGGCCCGCCCACAGACCGATCGCCAACAGCATGAACAGCCCGGCGACGGTGAAAGCGCCGATGATGACGTGATTGGCTCGTGTTTCCATACGTTTCAGCTCCCAGGCCGTCCGGCCCCGCTTGCAGCGCGCCCACGCGGCCCGTGAAAATAGTCCTGCACCCAATCGTGCTCGAAACCTTCCACTTCTGACAACGGGCCGCTCACAAGAATCCTGCCGTCCGCGATCACTGCCAGTCGATCGCAGATGGCGTAAAGCGTATCAAGATCGTGGGTGATGAGAAAAACGGTCAGGCCCAGCGCCTGAGACAGGGTGCGCAGCAGCTCGTCAAAAGCGGCCGCCCCGATCGGATCGAGGCCGGCGGTCGGCTCGTCGAGAAACAGAAGTTCCGGATCTACCGCCAGCGCGCGCGCCAGGCCGGCACGCTTGCGCATACCGCCTGAGAGCTCCGAAGGCAGCTTCCCGCCGGCCGTCGTCGGCAAGCCGACCATACGGATTTTCAGTCGCGCCAGGTCACGTCTGAGTGACAACGGCATGTCGGGATAATGCGTCTTGATCGGCACCTCCACGTTCTCGCGTACGGTCAGCGAAGAAAACAGCGCGCCGTCCTGGAACAGCACGCCCGTGCGCCGCCGCAAAAGGCTATCGGCGGAAGTGCCCCGGTCAATACGCTCGCCCAGGACTTCGATGGTGCCGGCCTGGGGTCGTCTCAGGCCGAGTATGGCCCGCATCAATACCGACTTGCCCGAACCCGAACCACCGACCACGCCGAGAATCTCGCCGCGGCGAACATCGAGATCGAGCCCCTGATGAACAACGGTGCTTCCGAACTGGTTGCGCAGCCCGCGCACCTTCACCGCCAGATCAGCCCCGGATTCCAACTCGGTCACCAGCCGACCTCCATGAAGAATACGGCAGCCATCGCATTGATCACGATAACCAGAGAAATCGATTGCACCACCGCGCTGGTGGTGCGCTCACCCACCGACTGCGCCGTGCCGGTGACCTTGAATCCTTCCAGGCAACCAATCAGCGCGATGACCACGGCAAACATTGGTGCCTTGACCAGACCAATCAGGTAGTGACGCAACTCCAGGGTTTCAGGAATCCGCGACATGAATAGTCCAGGCTCGATGCCCAGCGAAAACCAGGACACCGTCATGCCACCGGCCATTCCCGCCAGGGTGGCCCCGGTCGCCAGAATAGGCAGCATGACAAGCAAGGCCACCAGCCGCGGCAAGACGAGCAAGACAAACGGGTCCAGCCCCAGCGTGCGCATGGCATCGATCTCCTCGCGCGATTTCATGGTGCCGATCTGCGCAGCGAAAGCGCTGGCCGTGCGTCCAGCCACGATGATGGCGGTGATCAACACGCCCATCTCGCGAAAAAAGGCGATGGTCGTCAGGTCGACGACAAAGAGTTCGGCGCCGAACTCCTTGAGAACGGTGGCGCCGAGGTAGGCGATCACCGCACCGATAAGGAAGCTCAGCAACAACACCAGCGGCAGTGCATTGAGCCCCGTCTGCTCCATGTGGTGGACGGTGGAGGTGATGCGCCATTGCCGCGGCCGGAACATCGTGCGGACCAGCGACGACAAGCCCAGTCCGAGGAACCCCAGAAAAACCTTCAGGCCACCGCCGAAACTCGTGGTGACTTCTCCGATATGGGCGAGAAAGCTCACCCATGCCGGTTCTGAATCAGGTTCGGGCTCTCCTCCGCCACCGGCGGCGATCACCGCATCGAGCAGGGGGCGCTGCTCGTCGCGCAGAGCAATCACCTGGGGGGCAATTCCGACCCGTTCAGCGGCCTGCACCAGCAACAACGCGCCGACCGAATCGAGCCGCTCGACGGCCGTGGCGTCTAATTCGGTCGCATCGGCAGGCAGCGATTCCAATTGCCCCGCCAGGCCACCGGCGGTGTCGATGCGCCAGTCGCCCGTGGCCACCAACGTGCCTGGACGAGCGGAATCGGGTTGTAGGTCAGGCCTATCGCTCATGCACAACGCCAGCTTGCAGATGGCGCTCAAGTTATCAGAAAGGCCGTGAGGGGGACAGAGGAACCGACGGGGAAAAGGGCCGGCAGCGGCTCAACCCGCTGCCGGCTCAACCCCGACAATGGAAAGACGGGCAGTCGGTCAAAAGGCGTAAATGGTCGCGAATTGCAATCGGTTCATGTTGCCCGATTCACCCGACTCGATCTCGCGCCGGGCATGTTGGTACTCCAGCCCGAAACGCAGGTGGCGATTGGCCTGGTAGATCAGGTTGACGTGGGCGCTTTCGGCGCTTTTCGTCAGGGCCATCCCCGTCAGCTCGGTGTCGTTGTCTGCGCGGAATGCCGACAGGGTGAAGTTCGAGCGCCAACGATCATTCCACAGGTGGCGGTATGACAGAAAGCCACCGTAGGCGTCTATCGTCTCAAGCTGCCCATCCGCATCCAGCACAGCCTCGTTGGCCGTATTCAGCCCCAGGTAGCGACCGATCCCCGGCCCACCGGAAACCATCCAGCGAATGTCGTTGTGACCGACATCGAACCGTCCCGAAAGGCTCATCGCAAAAGCCGGCTCCCGTTCACGACCGTTGACCCCGTCGATGCCCAGCTGCCGCCCGAGTGCGGCTACCGAGAACTGCCCCCAGTCGGCGTCGTGGTTGTATCGCGCCACCAGGTCGGGAATGGCCGCGGTATCGGTCACGATGCGTCCGCCTCCGCCAAAGGGTGTGACCGTGGTTTCGGGGTTCTCCAGCGCGAACTGCCAGGGACCGTTGGTGTAGCGCAACTGGGCCTGGCGAACAAAGATGGTGCCTTCGGCAGGGCCGACGAAATCGAGATTTTCCGGCAATGCGCCGACGTTGAAGAACGTCGTCCAGGTCTGGCCGGCCAGCAACTGGTTCCAGCGCACGAAGGCATGACGAACATTGGGACTGGTCGTGTTGGTCAAGCGTTCGTCACCGCCCGTGCCAGCCGAGAAGTCGAACTCGAGGTAGGCCTGTAGATTGTCCTCGGGGCGTTGCACGTCGAAGATGAAACGGGTCTCGCGGATGTGGGTATCGAAGTCGGTCGCCGAAGTTGCGCCACCGACCGGTATCGCAGCCGGCACATGGAAGTCGCGCAGGACGGAGTTGGGCGCCACCGACCCGTCGCTGTAGCGGCTGTACATCATGTCGTGCTTGATGAAACCGCGGAAATCGAACTGCGTTTCCGAGGCCGTTCGTTCGGCCTCGCGTTTCTCGATCGCGGCCAGTTCTCGACGGACCTCGGCGACCTCGTCGCGTACCGCCGTGTCCCCGGCCGGCTGTTGGCCACGCTCGTCGAGCAGTTGCTTAACCATGCGCTCCAGCGCCTCGACGCGTTCTTCCAGCGCACGTTCACGCTCGCTCGGCGAGGCATCGCCGAAGGCGGGCGCCGAAGACAGCAGCGCAACCAGCGCCATGATGCCCAGGTGTCGTATGGTCATGGATTCCTCCCGTTTCGATCTCGAATGCGGATTGCCTGTTGTCCGACTATGCGAGGTTGCACGGGCCTCGGCCATTGGCGATTGGTCTATTAGACGAAGGTCGGAGGTCGGAGGTGGGCGGGGAGCGGGGGTGGTTTCTGTCGGAAGCCCGGGCGATCGGCCAGTTCGATGCGGATGGCTT
>SKZJ01000312.1 GCA_007127425.1 Wenzhouxiangella sp. | reverse complement strand
TTGGCAATGGCCTGCAGCAGATCATCGCCGGGCCATTCCGGCAAGGGCACCACAGCCGCCGGATTGCCCTCGAAGACGTGCTCGGCAAAGGCGTCGACCTGGAAGAGTTGAAGGTTCATGGGGTGGTTTCGCTTTGTTCAGTCCGTGCGCATTATGCGACACTTCGCTGGCCCGCAAGCCTGTCGGAATACGATGAACGTGGATAACGAAGCAGCCGGAGTTTCAGAGACCCAACGCTATGCCCCGCTGGTGCTCAATCTGGGCCGTGCCCTCCTGCACGTGGGCTCTCCCGCTCATCGCCTGGAGTCAGCCATGCAGATCATGGCCGACCGTCTGGGACTGAAGGCCGAATTTTTCTCCACGCCCACTGCATTGATCGTCTCACTGGGCGATGACCATCAGCAACAAACCTTCCTGGTGCGCTCCGAGCCTGGTTCGGCCAATCTGTCCAAGCTGGCCGACCTGACCGCAGTCATGGAAGAACTGGCCGACGGCCGTATCGAGCCGGAAACCGCCGATCAACGCGTGCGCGCCATCGATCGTGCACCGCCGATTTATGGCTGGTGGTCGGCGATTGCCGCGTTCGTGCTGATCGGCGGGGGCATCGCCTCGCTGCTTGGTGGCGGCTGGCGTGAAACCCTGTTGGCCGCCCCGCTGGGGGCAGTCGCCGGACTCACCGTGATCTGGATGCGCCGGCGCCTGGAGCGCTCGCGTCTGATCAACCCGCTGGCCGCTGCACTGATCACCTTTCTCGGCACGCTCTGGTGCGGCTTCGATGCCAACACCGCGCTGATGCCGGCCATCATCGCCGCCATGCTGCCGCTGCTTCCCGGCATGGACATGACCACCGCCTCACGAGAACTGGCCACCGGCCACGTGGTATCCGGCTCGTCACGCCTGGCCTTCGCGGTGATGATCTTCGCCCTCCTCGCCTTCGGCATGGTTTTGGGCGGCATGGCCGGCCAGGCCATCGTCGGACCGATCGACCTGGTCGCCCCGTCGCCACGACCCGACTGGCTGCCGTTTGCCGGCGTGCTGGCCGGCGCGCTCGGGCTGATGCTGCTGATCCAGGCCCATCGCCGCGACTGGATCTGGATCCTTGCCGCCTGCTTGATAGCCTGGGCCGGCGCCAGCGTCGGCGGATGGCTCGAAGCCCCCGTGATCGGCGCCTTCATCGGTGCGCTGGCCATCGGCATGGCCGGCAACCTGTTCGTGCACTTCACTCGCCGTCCCGGATCCATCATGCATATTCCGGGGCTGATCCTGCTGGTGCCCGGCAGTATCGGCATGCGCAGCCTGGCCGCCCTGCTCGGCGACGATATCCTTTCCGGTATCGAAACGGCCATGCTCGCCGGCATCATCGCCGTGGCCCTGACCACGGGCATCATCCTCGCCAGCGTACTGCTGCCACCGCGTACCACGCTGTAAGATTACGCCTGGACTGACAACAAGAAACATTCCGATGAGCATCGATATCCACAAGCCCCACGGCAAAAGCCTGGAAGAAGCCCAGCAGATCGCCGACGAACTGGCCCAGGACCTGGCCGACAAGTTCGACATCGAGTACGGCTGGGACGGCGACACCATCGTCTTCGAACGCTTCGGCGTTCACGGCGAGATCGACGTCGATGAACAAGCCGTGCACGTGCGGGCAAAGCTCAACTTCCTGCTGAGTTATATGCAGCCGAAAGTCGAAGCCGAGATCCACCGCCACCTCGACGAGCATTTCGCCTGACCCCTGCCCCTGCTCTCAGAGCGAGTCGAGATACTTCCGCCCCTCCTCCATCAACCCGCGCATGGCGGCATGATTGGGATCATCGGCGGCGGCCTTCAACAACTCGATGGCCTCGTGCAGCGCATCGCGGCCGATGTGGCCGTACTCGTTCAGGTGCTGGATCTCGTGGTAGAGCGCGGGGTTCTCACCGGCCACGTCCCGGGCAATGGCGAGTTGTCGGTCGAAGGTGGTGCTGGAAATCCCCGACAGTTGTTCGGCGCTCACCCCCGATCGGACCAGGGCAGTGAAGAAGGCGATGTTGAGTGCATGCGACAGGCCGAGCACCAGCGAGATGAGCCGATCATGCTCGGCCAGTGGCACCGACACCAGCTCGGCCATGGTATCGGCGAACAGCTCGGTGGCCTCGGCGGTGGCCGCCGCGCAGCCGGCGTCCATGACCAGCACGTGACGCCCCGACAACAGGCGTGTATCCGGCCCGAACATCGGATGCAGTGAGCAGATCCTGAGACCGGCTGCCGCGGCGGCATTGAGTGCGTCTATCAGGGGCGTCTTGATCGAGCCGATCTCAGCCACCAGGCAGGAGACCCGGGACTCGACCAGTTCGTCAATGATGCCGGCCGTTTTCTTCAACGGTGCAGCCACCACGATCAGCGAGACATCAAGTGGTGCCGAGCGCCAGTCGGCGAACTGTTTCTCTCCGTCGTCTGCCAGCGATGGATCGGCCAGCAACACGTCGAAGCCCTGGTTGTCGAGAAAGCCGGCCAGCCATGCTCCCATGCGACCCGCCCCGCCAATGATCAGCGCCCTGCGGCCGGATCCTCGACCGGCCAGGCGCACCCGCTCCTGCTCCTGGCGCGTCAGCGACGCGTCGATCAACCTCCGAAACAAGGTCTCGGCCAGGGCCGGGTCGAGATCGACCGTCTCGGCACGTGAACGCACCAGCTCAAGCACTTCGCGTTCTCGCCTGAAATCCCGCAGCTGCTGGCCACGTCCCTGCTTGAAGCGGCCGATCTCCGAGACCAGTTGCTGACGCCGAGCGGCCAGCTCGACCAGGCGGGCATCAACCTCGTCGAGCTGATTGCGCAAGGTCTTGAGACCACCCGAAGCTTGATCGGTCATCGTCTCAGGCCCGGCTCATGAACTCGGCCGTTTCGGTGTTGACCTTGATCTTCTCGCCGGGCGTGATGTAGTCGGGCACCATTACCTCGATGCCGGTCTCGACAGTGGCGGGCTTGTTCGACCGGTTCGCGGTGGCTCCCTTCATGACCGGTGCCGTATCGGTCACTTCCAGCACCACCGACTGGGGCAGATCAATGGCCACCGGCGACTCGCCGATGATGAGCACGTAGATGCCCTCAAGCCCGTCAGTGATGAAGCCGGCTGCCTCACCGATCTCGTCCTCGGACAGGATGTACTGGCTGAAATCCTCGTCGTCCATGAAGACGAAGCCATCGGCGTCGCGGTAGGAATAAGTGCTCTGGCGACGGGCCAGATCGGCCTCGCGCACCACGTCGTCGCCCTTGAAGGTCAGTTCGCGCCGTTCGCCGCCGGGAATCCCCTGGAGCTTGAAGCGGTACAGGGTGCCGCCGCCACGGGCGGTCGGGGCCGAACGATCGATGTGGCGGACTGCGAAGACCGTGCCATCGTGCTCGATGACCTGGCCGCGCTTGACCTCACTGGCTTTGGGCATTGTCTTTGCTACCTGGTGGATTGAGAGTCGACAGGACCGAGAGATTACACCGGAATTCGACGGTCGTGGTGGCGACCGTCAGGCCCCGGCACCGCGGCAGCCGATATGCTATGTTGGACCGATGTTTTTTTGGCATGGCTGAACGCTGGAAAGCATACCCAGCGGACCCAGCCAAAGTCGCCGGGAGCGACCTAGGGTGAGGGCACTGATCGTCGACCATTCGAAGGTCTTTCGTACCATCTGGCAACGGCTGGTGGTGCAGGCAGGTCATGAACCGATGACAGTCGACAACGCAGCTGCCGGCCTGGCTGTTCTTTCGCGACAGCCGGCTGACGTGGTTTGCGTATCGCTGTCGCTTCCTGACGGTGACGGCATCAGCTTCGCCCGAGAGGCACGCCAGCTCGACAATGGCCAGTCCGTGCCGATCATCCTGCTGACCTCCACGACCGACAGACGCATTCACCGGCGTGCCTTCGAGGCCGGCATTACCGACGTTCACTCCCGTACCCGTATCGAGCAACTGTTCGAACGGATTCGTCATTTCGTTCGCGAGAAGGATGATTTGCTGAGCGGCCGCGTGCTCTACGTCGAGGACAGCCCCACGGTTTCAAGGGTCATGATCCACGTCATGAAAAAGATGAATCTCGAGGTGGATCACTTTCGCAGTGCCGCAGCGGCCGTCGATGCCTTCGACCCGGACCTGCACGACCTGGTCATCAGCGACATCGTGGTCGAGGGTGATTTCAGCGGCGTGACCCTGGTCAGCCGCCTGCGCGAAAATCACCCCGACAAAACCGAATTGCCCATCCTGGCCATGTCTGCCGTGGAGAACGAGGCCAGGCGTGTGGAACTGTTTCGTCTCGGCGTCAATGACTTCATCAGCAAGCCCGTGATCATGGAAGAGGCCCGTGCCCGCATCGGCAACCTGATCGTCAACAAGCAACTTTTCGACCAGGTTCGTCAACAGCGCCAGCAGCTCTACGAGATGGCGATGACCGACCCGCTGACCGGGCTGTACAACCGCAACTCGCTGGCCGAGTTCACCCGCAAGCTGGAATCCTCGGCCAACCGTCGCGACATGCCGGTGAGCGTCATCCTGATCGATATCGATCACTTCAAGTCCGTCAACGATCAACACGGCCACCTGGTTGGCGACTATGTGCTGCGCGAGCTCGGTGAACTGCTCTCACACTCCTGCCGCGACGAGGACCTGGCCGTGCGTTTCGGCGGTGAGGAACTGATGCTGGTGTTGCCCTGGTGCCCGTTCAACGATGCCGTTCGCCGCGCCGAGGAACTGCGCGAGCGTATTGAGCGCCTGATGCCGGCCGGCATCGCATTGACCGGCAGCTTTGGCGTCAGCGCCCTGACTCCTGGGCACCCAGTCGAGCTGGAAGCGGCTCTCAACGCGGCCGACCGGGCCGTCTACCGGGCCAAGGCCCAGGGTCGTAACCGCGTCGAGGCGCTGTTGCCGGAACAGGCACTGGCCGAAGAAGACGATGTATTCACGATAGACGATGACGACGATGCCCTCCGCGCCTGAACCCGATACCCCGCCCATTTCCCGCACACTCAAGCGCAGTTTCTGGATCAGCCTGCTCACAGTGATCGTACTGCTGGCCGCCGTCTGGTTCGGCGGACGAGGCTGGATGGCGCGTTCGGTGATGCCCTACTCCGGCGAGTTGATCCTGCCGGGACTTGGCGCAGAGGTCGAAATCCTGTTCGATGAGCGCGGCATTCCGCGAGTGCACGCCACCACCGACGCCGATACGCTGATGACCCTGGGCTGGCTGCATGCCGGTGAACGACTGTTCCAGATGGAGCTGATCCGCCGCCTGACCCGCGGCGAACTGGCCGAACTGGTCGGCGCGGCCGCGCTGGAAGTCGACGCCATGCACCGCTCGTTCGGCTTTTCCCGCCGCGTAGCCAATGAGCCGCCCGAGCTGGATGCAGGGACTGCGGCATTGCTTGAAGCCTATGTGGCCGGCATCAATGCCAGGATCGCCGACACCGAGCGCCTCCCTCCGGAATTTCTGTTCCTGGGTCATGCACCCGAACCATGGACGATGGAAGACGTGCTCGCCATCGCCTACTACCAGACCTGGTATCCGACCACGCTGGTCCAGCGCATGAGTGCGGCCTGGCGTGAAGTGGCCGAACGCTACGGCGACGAGGCCGTGGGCTGGCTGTCGGCCTTCCCGGACTGGAAACGCTCGACGCTGCCGGCCGGACGCATGACCGACGCCTCCAACACCTGGGTGATTGCACCGGAGCGATCATCCTCGGGCGCTGCCCTGCACGCCTCCGACCCGCACCTGGAATACGACATCGCACCCGGCATGTGGTATGCAGCCGGACTGCATTCGGAAGAAGGTCTGAACTTGCTCGGAGTGACCGTCCCCGGACTGCCCTTCGTCGCCATGGGGCACAACGGGCAGATTGCCTGGGCCTTCACCGTGGCACCGGTCGACGTATTCGAGCTCTACCGCCAGGAGCGCCACCCGGATGATCCCGGCCTCGTGCGCGGACCGGACGGCTGGGAAGCGTTGCGCACACGTACCGAAACCTTTCGACTGCGTGACGGCGAACCGGTCGAGCGCGAACAGCACGACACCCCGCGTGGCCGCGTCGTCGAGATGGATGACGATGAAGTCCTGGTCATGCAATGGGCCGGGTTCGAGCTGCCACTCGGAGACCTGGTCGGCCACGGGCTGGCGATCAATCGTGCCGATGATTTCGACAGCTTCCGCGCCGCGGCCAGCGACATGAGTGCGCTATCGGTCAACTGGTCGTATTCCGACCGCGACGGCAATATCGGCTACGTTCAGTCCTCGCCGGTTCCCGTACGGCAACACGAACGATATTTCCAGGTCCTCGATGCCGCCAACCCGGAAAACCAGTGGGACGGTTTCCACCCACCTGAGTCGCGACCCTGGATGCTCAACCCCGAACAGGGCTGGCTGGGCAATGCCAACAACCATGCCGTGGCCGACAACTGGGATTACTCCATACCAGGGTTCTACAAGCACTTGCGTATGCGTCGCATCGCAACATTGCTGGAGTCGAAGGAGGTATTCGACCGGGAAGACATGACCGCATTTCAGCTCGATCGCGTTTCCGACCGCGCATTGACCTGGAAGGACTGGCTGGCTGAGATCGCACACGAATCAGGACGCGAACGACTGGCCGACGACATTGCCGGCTGGGACGGCGACATGGGCAGAGAAAGCGACATGGCCGGGTTGTTTGCCCGGTGGTTCAACTTCCTGCCCCACAGCCTGGCCACCATGGAGGACACGCCGGAGTGGCAGGACATGCTGATGCTGACCGACGAATGGTTGCACGCTCCCAGCGAACTGGCGCCGATGGACTGGATCGATCGCGACCAGGTCGCGCTCGAGGCATTGCAAAAGGCTCTGCAGGCAGGAGCACGTCCCCTGGGTGCCATCCAGCACCTGAACATCCGCCATCCCATGGCCGATAACCCGATCCTCGACCGCTGGCTGCGCCTGAGCCGGGGCCCCTTTCCGATCGGTGGCGACCCCGGTTCACTCAACGTCAGCTACGCCAGCTTTGATCGCGTCAGCGCTACCCTGCGCTCACGCGCCGGCGCCTCCATGCGCTACGTGATGGACTGGTCTGATCCCGACGCCTTCCGGCTCAACCTGACCGTCGGCCAGTCCGGCCACCCGCTCAGCTCCCACTTCGACGACTTCCTGCCCGACTTCCTCGACGGCACGGCCTGGATCGTGCCGTGGAGCCGTGATCGCGTGGCGGCAACGGCGGCTAACCGACTCATTCTGCAGCCTGCCGGGGGTCGCTGACCTACGTGGAAATCCCTATGGGCCATTGGGTCCGGGTCCAGCCAATATTCAGACGGTACATCCGTCGCCCCCGCTGCGGGCCGAGTCGACGGACTCATCTCAACCTTCCGGGGAATTGATTCGGACCAGGTGTTGCAATTAGGGTGCGAAGTGTGACATTTTTGTTAAGTGAGGGGGTTGCGGGCCGAGGTCCGCTAACAATCAATCAATAAAGAGGAGACACCGTAATGAAGCATGAGAAACCGCGGCTCAGCGTGTTCGCTGCCGCATTCGCCACTGCATTGCCAATGATGATTGCAGGCAACGCAAAAGCCCAGGAAGACGAGGAGTCGGCATCACTGGATCGCGTCCAGGTGACCGGTACCCGAATCAGGCAGACCGAGTTCGAGGGACCGGCGCCGGTTCAGGTGATCGACCGCGAGGCCATCGAACGCTCCGGCCACATTCGGGTCGGCGACCTGCTGCAGGAAATGACTTCATCCGGTTCGGCCATCAACACGGCATTCAATTCCCCCGACCAGGGCGGCGACGGCTCGGTGCGCGTTTCCCTGCGCAACCTGGAACCCGACCGCACCCTGGTCCTGGTCAACGGGCGCCGGTGGGTCAAGTCCACCACCCAGGCGGGTGTCGCCAACAGCGCCGACCTCAGCACCATCCCGGCCGCCGCGGTCGAGCGCATCGAGGTCCTGACCGGCGGTGCATCTTCGGTCTACGGCTCCGATGCCATCGCCGGTGTTGTCAACATCATTACCCGCCAGAACTTCTTCGACACCACCGCCAGTGCCCAGTACGGCACGACGAGCGAGGGCGATGGTGAAGAGGAGGCCTTCAGCTTCACCATGGGGCGCGGGGACGAGCGCAGCAACATCCTGATGAGCCTCAGCTACACCAAGCAGCACGACA
>SKZJ01000209.1 GCA_007127425.1 Wenzhouxiangella sp. | reverse complement strand
CCGGCCGCCTGGCCGATGCGCTGGCCCACCTCTACATGGCCTCGGCCGCACTTCGACGCTACGAGGACGACGGTCGGCCCGAGGAAGACCTGCCGGTGATGCGCTGGGCGGTCGAAGACAGTCTGCACCAGGTCGAGGAAGCGCTCTACGGTGTGCTGCGCAATTTCCCGATGCCGGCACTCGGCCCGCTGCTGCGCGTGTTGGCCTTCCCGTGGGGACGTCGTCATCACATCAGCGACGACCGCAACGGCCACCGTATCGCCCGAGCGCTGCTGGAAGACTCGACCACCCGCCGGCGTCTGATCGATGGTGCCTTTCAGTCCAGGGCCGACGATGGTGCCGGGCTCGTACTCAAGGCTTTCGATGCCGTACTCAAGGCCGCTCCGGCGGAGATGGCGGTGCGCAATGCGCTCAAGACCGTGCCCAACCCGCTCAACGTCGACGAACTGGCCGCCAAGGCCGTCGAGTCCGGCGTGATCAGCGAAGAACAGGCCGCCGACCTCAAGCACGCCCAGGAACTGAGCGCGAAGGTCATCGCCGTCGATGAGTTCACCCCGGAAGAAAGCGGCGGCCACCAGAAGGTTGAGCCGCCGAAGGCCGCTGCGGGGTAAAAGCATTTACCACAGAGGCACAGAGGTCACAGAGAAAGAAAGATAATTTTTTCTCACTCTGTGCACTCCGTGTCTCTGTGGTGCAGATTCTTATCCACCTGAACCATTTCAAGGAAAACCGATGACAGATCACAAACTCACGGTACGACGCGCTGCGGTGCTGGGCGCCGGTGTGATGGGCGCGCAGATTGCCGCCCACCTGACCGCCGCCGGTATTCCGGTGGACCTCTACGACCTGCCCTCCGATGAAGGCAAGCGCAGCCAGATCGCCGACGAGGCACGTCAGAAACTGGCCAAGCAGAAGCCGGCCCCGCTGGCCCGCAAGGACCTGGCCCAATTCATCACGCCGCGCAACTTCGACGACGACCTTGAGCAACTCGCGAACTGCGATTTCATCATCGAGGCCATCGTCGAGCGCATGGACATCAAGCAGGGCCTGTATGAAAAGATCGGTCCGCACATCGGCGACGAGGCCCTGTTCGTCACCAACACCTCGGGCCTGTCGATCACCGAGCTGGCCGGCGTGGTGCCCGAAGCAATGAAGTCGCGCTTCTGCGGCGTGCACTTCTTCAACCCGCCGCGCTACATGCACCTGGTCGAGTTGATCCCGCATGCCGGCACCGAGGAGCGCATTCTCGACCTGCTTGAGGATTTCCTCACCCGCACCCTGGGCAAGGGCGTGGTGCGCGCCCGCGATACGGCCAACTTCATCGCCAACCGCGTCGGCGTGTTCACCATGTGGTCGACCATGCATCATGCCGAGCGTCTGGGCCTGGCCTTCGACACCGTCGATGCGCTGACCGGACCGGCCATCGGTCGGCCCAAGAGTGCGACCTTCCGGCTGGCCGACGTGGTCGGGCTGGACACCATGGCGAATGTCATTCGCACCATGGATGCCAAGCTCGGCGACGATCCCTGGCACGCCTGGTTCCAGGCGCCGAAGTGGCTGGAGCAGCTGACCGAGGCCGGCGCGCTGGGTCAGAAGGCCGGCGCCGGCGTGTTCCGCAAGGACGGCAAGGAAATCAAGGTTTTTGATCCTGAAGGCGGCGACTACCGCCCCACCGACTACAGCGTGCGCGACGAGGTCAAGCAGATCCTCGCCATCAAGGACCCCGGCGAGAAACTGGCGGAACTGGCCAAGGGCGAGTACCCGGAAACCGAGTTCCTGTGGGCTATCCACCGCGACCTGTTCCACTACTGCGCCTACCATCTCGCCGAGATCGCCGAGAGTGCACGCGAGATTGATCTGGCCATGCGCTGGGGCTACGGCTGGAACACGGGGCCGTTTGAACAGTGGCAGGCGGCCGGCTGGAAACCGGTGGCTGAACTGATCGAAGCCGATATCCGCGACAACAAGACCGGTGTCGATGCCGCCCTGCCCGGCTGGGTCGGCGACATCGAGGGTGCACACGGACCGGAAGGCTCGTACTCGGCCAGTGCCGGCAATTACAGCGCACGTCCCGACCTGCCCGTCTACCAGCGCCAGTACCAACCGGTACGACTGCTGGGTGAAAAAACCGACAGGGGCACCACGGTCGAGGAAACCGATTCCATTCGCCTGTGGACGCTGCATGACGATGTCCTTATTGGCAGCCTCAAGTCCAAGATGGGCGTGATCGACAACGGCGTGGTCGACGGCCTCAATGCTGCACTCGACCGTGCCGAAAGTGACTTCGAGGGCCTGGTGATCTGGCAACCGAAAGGACCGTTCTCGGCCGGCGCCAACCTCAAGGCTGCCGGCGAAGCCATCCAGAAAGGCGACTTCGACAGCGTGCGTACCCTGATCGAGGGTTTCCAGGGCGTGAACCTGCGGATGCGCTATTCCACTGCACCCTCGGTCGCCGCCGTACGCGGCCTCGCCCTGGGTGGTGGACTGGAACTGGCCATGCATGCCAGCCGCCGCGTCGCCCACCTGGAAAGCTACATGGGCCTGGTCGAGGCCGGCGTCGGCCTGCTGCCGGCCGGTGGCGGCCTGGCCACGCTGGCGCTGCAGATCAACCAGGACACAGCGGCGGGCGATACCTGGCCGCTGCTGGAGAAACGCTACAAGCAGGTGGCCATGGGCCAGGTGGCCGGCTCGGCCATGGAGGCAAAGGAAATGGGCTACCTGCGCCCCGAGGATCAGATCGTGATGCATGAGCACGAGTTGCTGCACGCCGCTCACTACCAGGTGCGTGCGCTCGCCTCTGCCGGTTACCGCCCCGAGCACGCCGGCCGTACCTTCCCGGCTGCCGGCGATGTCGGCATTGCCACGCTCAAGATGCTGCTGGTCAACATGCTCGAAGGTCACTTCATTTCCGATCACGATTTCGAGATCGGAGAGCGCATCGCCACGGTGATTTCAGGCGGCACCATCGACCGCGGCACCCCGGTCAACGAGGACTGGCTGCACCACCTCGAACGCGAACACTTCCTCGAGCTGTGCGCCATGGAAAAGACCCAGGAGCGCATCGCCCACATGCTCAAGACCGGCAAGCCGTTGAGGAACTGATGGGTAGACGGGAGACGGGAGACGGGAAAAGGTTTACCGTCTCACGTCTTCCCTCTTCCGTCTTACCCGACACCGGTGCCGGCCGAAGTCGAGAAGCCAACCAATTGCAAGGAATCCAAGAGGACCCCACCCATGAGTGACGCATACATCGTTTCCGCCGTCAGAACCCCGGTCGCACGGGCGTTCAAGGGCGCATTTCGCAATTACCGCCCCGACGACCTGTTGGCCGATTCGCTCAAGGCCGCCCTGGCCGAGGTGCCCGGACTCGATCCGGCGCGCGTCGAGGACGTGATTGTCGGCTGCGCCATGCCCGAGGCCGAACAGGGCATGAACGTGGCCCGTATCGGCGCGCTGCTGGCCGGCCTGCCCGATACCGTGCCCGGCGTGACCGTCAACCGCTTCTGCTCTTCGGGGCTGCAAACGGTCGCCATGGCCGCCGACCGGATTCGGCTCGGTGAAGCCGACGTGATGATCGCCGCCGGCACCGAGACCATGACCATGGTGCCGATGATGGGCCACAAGGTGGCGATGAACCCGAAGGTGTTCGACAACGACAACGTTGCCATCGCCTACGGCATGGGCATTACCGCCGAGAAGGTGGCCAGGCAGTGGAAGGTCAGCCGCGAGGACCAGGATCAGTTCGCCTACCAGTCGCACCAGAAGGCGGTCGCGGCCATCGACGGCGGCGAGTTCACCGAGATCCGCCCGGTGACGGTCGTCAACCGGGTACCCGATCCGAAAACCGGCCAGGTACGCGAGATCGAAACCACAGTCGACACCGACGAAGGTCCACGCCGCGACACCACGCCGGAAGCACTGGGCAAGCTCCGTACCGTGTTCGATGCCAAGGGCACGGTCACCGCCGGCACGAGCTCACAGATGTCGGACGGCGCCGGCGCGCTGATCCTGGTCTCCGAGCGAGTGGTCAAGGAGTTGAATCTCAAGCCGCTGGCCGTCTTCCGCGGCTTCTCGGTCGCCGGTGTACCGCCGGAAGTGATGGGCATCGGCCCGATCGAGGCCATTCCGAAGGTGCTCAAGCAAACCGGCATCGGCAAGAATGATCTTGACTGGATCGAACTCAACGAGGCCTTCGCCGCCCAGGCGCTGGCAGTGATCCGGAATACCGGGATTGATCCGGACAAGGTCAACCCGCTCGGCGGCGCCATCGCGCTGGGCCACCCGTTGGGTGCAACCGGTGCGGTCCTCTCGGCCAAACTGATTCACGGGCTGCAGCGCAAACAACAACGCTATGGCATGGTCACCATGTGCATCGGCACGGGCATGGGCGCGGCCGGCATTTTCGAACGCCTCTGATCCCCGCTGTGGCAGGGGCACACCTGTGTCCCTGCCAACCGCAGCCGGGGCGATCACGCCACCGCGTGGACTGCCGGATACTGCCGCCAACCAAAAAAACACAAAAAAAGGCGGCACAGCGGGGAGCCGTGCCGCCCAACCCCCAACAGGGCATGAAGCCCCGGGGTGCGCCCGTACCAGCAAACGGGCTTTCCTACCAACCGTTGAGGGTTAGTTTGACACTCATCACAAAAATGAAAAGCGGCAAAACCGCCCTGAATGATGTAGGAAAAGAACATCAAAACGTGTAGGAAATTTCCTACACGGCGCCATTCCCACCGCCGAAACGATCACGAAGCCAGTCCCGCAATTGGCACATCCAGTAATGGCTCTGCACAGCCATACGCCCGGCCGCACCACCCGCCCAGAGCGGCGGCCAGCCCTGGAACTCCGATAACCTCCTGTCGCTGCCCGTCAGCGCCTCGGCCATCAGCTCGCCGGCCAGGGTCGTCGTCGCCATGCCGTGGCCACCGAAGGCCAGCGCATGCCACAGACCGTCCGGGCGCTGTCCCAGCAAGGGCATCTGGTGACGGGCATAGCTCATCCAGCCACCCCAGGCGTACTCGAAACGGATACCGTCCAGGCTCGGAAACACGCGCCGTATATCACGTGCCATCAGGCGACGAATGGCCGTCGGCGAGCGAGCCGCCATGGAAATGCGCCCCCCCCACAGCAGCCGGGTGTCCGGCAACGGGCGGTAGTAATCGAAGGCAAAGCGCGTGTCATACACAGCCACGGGGCTCGGCATCAACTCATCGAGCAGCCCGCCCAGCGGCTCGGTCACGGCGATGTAGGTGGCCACCGGCTGCAAGGCGCGCTGGACCGGCGGGTAGAGCCGGCGATCGTAACCGCCAGTGGCAAGGACCACTTCGTCGGCCTCGACCTCACCGTCATCGCAGCGCAGGCGCCAGCACCCATTCGCGAAGTCCACGGAACGTACCGGGCTGTCGGCCAGCACTGCGCCACCGGCCTGCTCGATGACCTCGGCCAGTCCCTGGATATGCCGTAACGGGTGAAAGTGAAAGCTGCCCGGTTCATGCAATCCTGCCCCGTATCGGCGCGACGCGACGTAGCCGCGCATCGAACGGCGATCGACCGGATCAAGCCGAAAACCGAGTTGCTCATGCATTCGCGCGGCAAATCCTTGCAGGTCGTTGTCGTCGCCGAACCAGTCGGCCAGGAGCACGCCGGCGTCGTTGACCTGGCAGTCGATGCCGTAGCGGTCGATGCGGTCGCGAATCAGGGTGACCGCCTCCCGCGTCCAGCCGTGCAGCATGCGCGCCCGGCTTGCACCGAGTTGGCTGATCAGGGCGTCGTTGTCGAGCGAATAACCGGCAAACACGAAACCGCCGTTGCGGCCCGACGCCCCCGCGCCCGGCCCGGCGGCATCGAGGACACAGATATTGGGTTCGCCGCGCTCTACCAGGCCCAGTGCGGTCGCAATTCCTGCGAGCCCACCGCCGATGATGGCCACCCGACAGCGACGCGTGCCACTCACTCGGGCGAACTTTCGCTGCCCGGTCGTTGCCTCATACCAGGTCGCCCCCGGCCAGCGATCAGCGCCGGTATTCATCGGGTCAGCCATGGTGGATGGTAAACTCGGTGCAAAGCATTCGAGGAGGTACACATGGGTAAGTCAACCAAGTATGAAGCCAAGGTGCCTGACGAAAACGGGATCATCCCGTACAGCGACGAAGAGCATAGCGTGTGGCGCGACCTGTATGCACGCCAGATCGACATCATCGACGGTCGCGTGTGTCAGGAATTCCTCGACGGGCTCGACATCCTGAAGCTCCCCACAGACCGGATTCCCCAGCCCAGGGAAGTGTCCGAGGTGCTCTACGAGCGCACCGGCTGGCAAGTCGCTCCGGTTCCGGCACTGATCAATTTCGACCGTTTCTTCAAGCTGCTGGCGGAAAAGAAATTCCCTGCCGCGTCTTTCATTCGCTCGCGCGAGGAGATGGACTATCTGCAGGAGCCGGATATCTTCCACGAGATCTTCGGCCACACCACCATGCTGACCCACCAGGCCTTTGCCGACTTCACCCACGCCTATGGGCTGGCCGGAGTCACGGCCAGCAAGAAGGAACGGGTCTTTCTCGCGCGCCTGTACTGGTTCACCGTCGAGTTCGGCCTGATCAACACGCCTCAGGGCGTGCGCATCTACGGTGGCGGCATTGCCTCGTCTCCGGGCGAGACGGTGTACTCGCTGGAAAGCGACGAACCGATGCGCCGCCCCTTCGATCCAATCGATGCCCTCAGAACACCGTATCGGATCGATATCTACCAGAGCGTTTACTACATCCTCGAGCGCATGGACGACTTGTTCGACCTGGCCGGAGAAGACCTCATCAGCCTGATCCGCAAGGCGCGCGCGCTCGGCCAATTCGAACCCACCTATCCACCCAAGGAGAAGGAAGCAGCCTGATCATGAGTGACAATACCCTCACCGAGAAAAAATGTGTGCCCTGCGAAGGTGGCACCAGCCCGCTGGAACGCGATCGCATCGAGGAGCTGCTGCCGCAGGTCCCCGGCTGGCAGGTCGACGACGCCGGCACGACCATCTACAGGCGCTTCGAATTCAAGGGCTTCTACAAGACCATGGCCTTCATCAACGCCATGGCCTGGATCGCCAATCAGGAGGCGCACCACCCGGACTTCGAGGCCGGCTACAACTTCTGCGTGGTGAACTTCACCACCCACGCCATTGACGGCCTCAGTGAGAACGACTTCATCTGCGCCGCCAAGGTCAATGCCCTGCTCGACGAATGAGCGAATCGGCCCCGCGTAGATCGTCTCGACCGGAGCAAATGGCAAGCGATCTGGCACGTGCTCGAGGTGCCGTCAACGAGGTCATCGTCGACAAGCCCGATGTCGTCGACCTGGCGTTCACCGCCCTGCTCGCTGGCGGCCACCTCCTCATCGAGGACCTGCCCGGCGTCGGCAAGACCACGCTGGCCCAGGCGCTTTCGCTGGCCGTCGGCGGCAACTGGCAGCGCATCCAGTTCACCAGCGACATGCTGCCGGCCGATATCGTCGGCGTGTCGGTGTTCCGGCGCGAGGACGAGACCTTCGAGTTCCGGCCCGGGCCGGTGTTCGCCAACGTGGTGCTGGCCGACGAGATCAATCGCGCCACGCCGCGCACCCAGTCGGCCCTGCTCGAAGCCATGGCCGAAGGCCAGGTCACCGTCGACGGTCAGACTCACCCGTTGCCCAGACCGTTCTTCGTCATCGCCACCCAGAACCCGCTGGACCTGACCGGGGCCTATCCCCTGCCCGATTCGCAGCTCGATCGCTTTCTCTTGATAACTCCCATCGGCTACCCGTCGGCCGCCGAAGAGCGGCGCCTGCTGGTCGAACCGGACCGGCGGAGCCTGCTCGAGAGCATGCAGCCGGTTCTCGACCCGGAGCGCATCATCGAACTCATCGATGCCGCCTCGGGACTGCACGTTGCCGAACCGGTCCTGGACTACATTCAAGCCCTGATCGCGGCCAGTCGCGGACATGCCGCCGTGCAGGCCGGGTTGTCGCCGCGCGCATCGCTGGCACTGATCCAGTGCGCCCGTGCCCATGCGCTGGTGCGTGAACAGGATTTCTGCCTGCCCGACAACGTCAAGCAGGTGTTTCCGGCGCTGGCCACCCATCGACTGCAACCGCTCGCCGAATCCGGCATGAGCGGCGAGGAAATCGTCGCCGACATCCTGGCCCATACGCCCGTTCCCTGACATGGCGCAGACCGCCGCGCCGGG
>SKZJ01000296.1 GCA_007127425.1 Wenzhouxiangella sp. | reverse complement strand
CTTCCGATTCGTTGATCGGGATCGAAATGTTGCCGTTGGGCGCGGTCATGGCCTTGGAGCGCAGGCCGGTCTGCTTGCCCTTGATGTCGAAGTACTTGACCTCGAAGAACCCGAACAGCTTCTCGTAGAAGTCCGACCACTCACCCATGTTGCCGTTGTGGACGTTGTGGGTAAGGTGATCGATGAAGGTCAGGCCGACACCTTTCGGGTTGCGATCGACCGAGGAATCGAATTCGAAATCCTTCTCGAAATCCTCCTTTCCCCCCGTCAGGTACAGCACGCTGCCGCCGATACCGGAAATGCAGGGCGCGTCGACGGCGAGCGTGTCGCGCTTGTGCTCGACATCCTTGGCTCCGTTTGCGCGGGTTCTCTCATACGCCTCCTTCGGATCGGCCACGCGCATGGCAAAGCCGGTGCAGCAGGGGCCGTGCTCGGCGGCGAAATCGCTGGCGAAGGAATCCGGCGTTTCGTTGACCAGGAAGTCGATGTCGCCCTGGCGGTAGAGTGTGACCGGCTTTGACTTGTGCTTTGCCACAGCGGTGAAGCCGAGACTCTTGAACAAATCGTGCAGCTGGCTGGCATCGGGGGCCGCGTACTCGATGAAATCGAACTGCTGGACTCCCAGCGGGTTGGGGCGTGCTTCGGTCATTTGGATCTCCTTCGGGACTACCCGGAATCGTGATTCTGATATCAGTCATGTTCGCGTATCTTGCGACTGCCCTCGATATTAGTTACATTTGAAACTAATTTCAAGCCAGGCCACACCTCTTCGACCATGCTGGAGCTGGAAAGATTTCTGCCCTATCGGCTCTCCGTGCTGTCCAACCAGGTCAGCCGCGGCATTGCCGAGACCTATGCCGGGCGTTTCGGGCTGGGTGTGACCGAGTGGCGGGTAATCGCCATCCTCGGCCGCTACGCGGAACTGACCGCCACCGAGGTGGCCGAACGGGCGGCAATGGACAAGGTCGCGGTCAGCCGCGCGGTGCGGCGGTTACTGGAATCCGGCCTGCTGGAGCGCCGCGAGAATGACGCCGACCGGCGCACCAAGCACTTGTGCCTGAGTGACTCCGGTGTGGAAGTCTTCGACGCCATTGCACCGGCAGCGCTGGAATACGAACGCCGCCTGCTGGATCGGCTGGATCCCGAGGAGCGGCGCGTGTTCGATCGCGTGGTCGACAAACTTCTCTCCGTCTCCCGGGAGTTTGGGGGGGAAGGTGAGGGGTAGGGGTGGATTCTGCTCAAGGCGGGGTGGTCGGCCGTGTCGGCTGATTGGACCATGGTGGCTTTTTGGTGCCGTCGAGATTTTCAGTGGAGGTTCGGCCAGGTGCTTTGGAGTATCCGGCATCGGTGCCGGCTGAGGGTAAGGTTTGCTCGCTGCCAGTTTCCGCATCCCGCCTCGACCAGAAACCACCCCCACCCCTCACCTGATGGGTTTGGTGGTTAGTCCGGCACGGCCAGAGTCTTTCCCGACCCCCCACCCCTCTCGCACCGGGTGGTGCCGGGCGCCGCGGGCCAAAAACGTGCAACGGCAGCCGGCACCGCGCCAACCGCACCATCCGTTGCAGACCGACCATTCGAAGTCGTCCAACCATCATCCAGTCCACAGCTGATTTCGGTGGCACCAGAACGCCACCGCCCAGTGAAATTGGCAGCCAGGCCGATTGGACGCTTTTGGCCCGCGGCGCCCGGTACCACCCGGTGCTCCCACCACCATTCTATGGGCTACCATGGTGGGCTGATTCAGACACAGGTCGATGCGATGACAATCATCCGATGGACGACAGCCGCGTTGCTGTGCCTTTTCGTGGTCACGACGCATGCCGAGGCACTGGACGGACTCGATGAGTGGATCGAAAACGAGCGTGAGCGCTGGGGTGTGCCGGGGCTGGCGGTTGCCGTGGTGCACGGCGACGAACTGGTTTTCGCGCGTGGGTTCGGGCAACTGGGGCTGGAAGATGAGCGTGCGGTCGATGCCGACACCCAGTTCGGCGTGGCCAGCCTGAGCAAGGCGATGACCGCCACCGCATTGGGGATGCTGGTCGATGAGGGGCGGGTCGACTGGGACGACCGCGTGGTCGATCATGTCCCCGAGTTTCGCCTCAGCGACGACTGGGTCACCGGCCAAGTCACCCTTCGTGACCTGCTCAGTCACCGTGTCGGTGTCGGGCGGCTGTTCGGCAATCGGCTGACGTTCATGCCTGATCGCTCCCGCGCCGAGTTCATGTCCCACTTGCGTTACCACGAGTTCGAACAGCCGTTCCGCCAGGGCTATGTCTACTCCAACGCGATGTACACCGTGGCTGGTGAGGTCATCGAACGCGTGTCCGGGAAGAGCTGGGAGTCGTTCCTGGCCGAACGCCTGTTCGCACCGCTGGGCATGACGCGAACCAATACTTCCATCCACGAACTGGAAGACGATGCCGCCTGGCCGCACCAGGAAATCGACGGTGAACTGGTGCGGATCGAGCGCCGGGACTGGGGCTATTCCGGACCTGCGGCGGCGGTCAACACCACCATGCACGATCTGGCCCGATGGATGCAGTTCAACCTGGGCGAGCCGGGCGTCCTTGATGATCAGAGACTGCTCGACGAGGAAGTGATGGCGCGCATCCACAGCCCGTCCAATCTCAGCGGTTTCGACGAGGAGGAGCATTCGGTGGAGGCCTACGCCTTCGGTTGGGGTATCGGCAGTTATCGAGGTCACCAGCTGCTGCGTCACGGCGGTGCCACGGACGGTTTCAATACCCAGATCTGGCTGCTGCCTGAGCTCGACCTGGGCATCGCCATGTCGACCAACACCTTTACCGTCATGCGTGAACCCGTTTTCAAGGCCATCGTCGACCGCATCGCCGGTCACGAGATCACCGAGTGGGGTGAGCAGCAATTTGATGAATTTCTCGAGACTCGCGAGGAAGCCCGCCAGGCCCGGCTGGACAAGGAAGCTGAGCGAATCGACGGGACGGAAACGTCGCAGCCGCTGTCGGCCTATGCCGGCCACTATCACGATCCGCTCTACGATAGCGCCGAGGTCCGGTTTGACGACGGTGAGTTGTCCATTCGCCTGTGGGAAGACGACAGCCAGGTGCTGGAACTCGAGCATTGGCACCACGACACCTTTCGTGCCCACTGGCGCAACCCGGCCCAGCGCGAAAAGTTTGTCTGGTTCACGCTGGGCGAGGACGGCCAGCCGGCGGAACTGCACATGCATTTCACCCTGCGGCCCAAGTCGCTTCAGGAGGGGATCTACCCGGCTGACTACACGCGTGTGGTGCGATTCGAGCGGATTGGCGAGGAGTGAGGATCAGAGGTCAGGGATCAGTATGACCTCCACTGCCGACTCGACCCTCCCATTCAAGGTTCTGTATCGTGACCCGTGGCTGTGCGCCATCGACAAGCCCTGCGACATCATGGTGCATGCCAGCCGTCTCGGTACCGATCGGCAGTTCGTGGTGCAGTTGCTGCGTGACCAGCTCAGCCAGAAAGTGTGGCCGGTCCATCGACTGGATCGGGCCACCTCCGGCGTCCTGCTGTTTGCGTTGGACCGCGATACAGCCAGTGCACTCGGCAAGCAGTTCATGGACCAGACCGTGGAGAAGTGCTACCTGGCGGTGGCGAGGGGATGGGTCGAGCCGGAAGGGGAGATTGATCATCCGCTGAAAAAGCACAAGGCATCCGAGGAAGGCCAGGCGTCGCTGACGCGGTACCGGCGACTGGCCACCGCCGAGTTGCCCTACGCCCTGGGCGAACACGACACCGTGCGCTACTCGCTGGTCGAGGTGTTCCCGAAAACCGGTCGCCGCCACCAGATCCGCCGCCACTTCAAACACATCTTTCATCCTCTGATCGGTGACACTACGTATGGGGAAGGTCGTCATAACCGGCTTTTCCGCCAGCATTTTGGCAGCCACCGCCTGCTGCTACATGCCCGCGGCCTGGAGTTAACCCATCCGGTCGCGGGTACGCGGCTCAAGGTGGAGGCGGCGCCGGATGAAGAGTTCAGTCGCATCATCCGAACCGTGTTCGGTACAGCAAGCGAGATTTCGTGATTTTCGTGCCACTTCGTGGTTCAAAATCATCCAGGTTCACTGAAAAAATAGTTGAGGAACAACATGACCATTCGAATTCATGATCATTTCGACGGCGGCAACATCGAAGTCGTTTCTTCCGACAATCCCGAGGCCATTCGCCTGAAGATTCGTCCCGATGCCGGTGATGAGCACATGCAGTGGTTCTTCTTTCAGTTGTGCGATGCGCGTGAGATCGACTGCACGATGGTGATCGAGAATGCGGGCAAGGTGTCGTACCCGGACGGGTTCGAAAACTACCAGGCCGTGGTCAGCTACGACCTGGAAAACTGGTTTCGTACCGACACCGAGTTCGATGGCAAGCAACTCGTCATCCGCCACCGGCCCGAGGCGGATATCGTCTACGTGGCCTATTTTGCCCCCTACAGCCTGCGCGAGCACCAGCAGCTGATCGCCTCGTCGATGGAACACTCCAGGGTGCGCGCCGAAACCCTGTGCACCACCCCCGATGGTCATGCCCATACGCTGCTGACCATCGGTGAGCCGGCCGAAGGCCGCAGGAAGCTGTGGATCATCGCCCGCCAGCACCCCGGCGAGACCATGGCCGAGTGGTGGGTGGAAGGTTTTCTCGGTCGCCTGCTCGACCCTGAAGACGCGGTGGCCCGTGAGTTGCTTGAACGGGCAGTCGTTTACGTCGTGCCCAACATGTGCATCGACGGCGGCGTGCGCGGTCACCTGCGTACCAATGCCCACGGTCGCAATCTCAACCGCGAGTGGGCCGAGCCCTGCCCGGAAAAATCACCCGAGGTCTACTACACCCGCCAGAAAATGCATGAGACCGGTGTGGACTTCGCCTTCGACGTACATGGCGACGAGGCCTTGCCCTACAACTTCATCGCCGGTGCCGAGGGCACGCCGTCGTGGAACGAGGAGAAGCAAAGGCAGCTTGACGAGTTCAAGCAGTTGTTGGCGATGATCACGCCGGATTTCCAGAACGAGCACGGCTATGAGGTCGATGCCCCGGGCAGCGCGGACATGAAAAAGAACACCGACTACATGGCCGAGACCTTCGACTGCCTGGCCATGACCCTGGAGATGCCGTTCAAGGACACTGCCGATACGCCGGTACCCGAGATCGGCTGGTCTCCGGGGCGTTGTCGGGATCTGGGAAGAGCCTGCTTGGAAGCATTCTACCGGACGCTGGCGAAAACCTGACAGGCGCTGTCGTTTCGTCGTGTGGTCGTTTCGAAGCGACCCGGCGACGAAACGACAATCAAACAATCCTGGCCGGGTCGACCAGTTCGAGCCGGCGAAAGGCGATGCCGGCCTGGGTGCGGTTGCGAACCTCGAGCTTCTGCAGGATCTCGCTCATGTGGGCCTTTACGGTGCGCTCCTGGATGTCGAGTTGATCGGCGATTTGCTTGTTGAGGCGGCCGTCGGCGACCAGTTCAAGAACACGGAACTGTTGTGGCGTGAGCGCGGCGATACGGTCGGCCAGTTCCAGGTCGGCATCGTCGGAGTCGATACCGGCCACCCGTGCTGCGAGGTGCGGCGGGACCCACTCGCGGCAGTCGAGGATGGACTGCAGGGCCTGGGTGAGCAGCTCCGGTGACGCGCTTTTTGGAATGAAGCCGGCGGCACCGTGATCGAGGGCGCGGCGAATGACGCGTGGATCCTCGTTGGCCGAGACCACGACCACAGCCACGGTCGGAAAACGGCAGCGGATGGCGGCCAGGCCAGTCAGGCCCTGGTTGCCGGGCATATGCAGGTCGAGCAGCAGCAGGTCGATGTCTTCGCGTTGACCGAGCCGGCCCAGGGTGTCGGGCAGGTCGGCCGCCTCATGCACCTCCATGTCCTCGAGGCATGTGGCCAGCGCCTGCGACAGGGCGGTACGAAACAGCGGATGATCGTCGGCAATCAGGACTCGGGTGGTCATGGCAGGGCGCGTGAGTGCGTCTGGTCCGTGCAGCTGGGTCACGCACCATGATGCCATGAAAGAAGACCTGGGCGGTGGTGTCGATTAAGGCGCCTCGCGCCCGTGCAGATTTACTCAGAGGCTCCTTGACCCGCCGATCGCCCGATGCGGAATCAGGTCACTGTCCAGCCGCCGTCGACAACGATGGCCTGGCCGGTGATGTTGCGCGCGACCGGGCTGACCAGGAACGCGCAGATACCTGCCAGTTCCTCCATCGAGATGAATACGCCCTTGGGCATGGGCTTGAGCATGATCTTCTCGACAACTTCGTCTTCGGAAATGCCGTGCACGCGTGCCTGGTCGGCGATCTGCTTTTCCACCAGCGGCGTCTTGACGTAGGTCGGGCAGACGGTGTTGATGGTGATATCGGTATCGGCCGTCTCCAGTGCCAGAACGCGCGAGAAGCCGATCAATCCGTGTTTGGCGGCCACGTAGGCCGACTTGTAGGCGCTGGCCACCAGCGAGTGGATGGAGCCGATGTTGACGATGCGCCCGAAGCCCTGATCACGCATGCCCGGCAGCAGCGCCCGTGTAAGCCGGGCTGTGCCGGTGAGCATGACCTGGACGAGCAGGTCCCACTTGTCCATCGGAAACTCTTCAAGTGCGGCGACATGCTGCAGGCCGGCATTGTTGATCAAGACTTCGACCGGGTGCTCCAGTGCACGGCACAGGGCCTCGACACTGGCATCATCGGTGACGTCGAGGCGCATTGCCCTGGCCACGCCGCCCCGATCAACGATCTCCCCGGCAACCTGTTTGGCAGCCCCTTCGTCCAGGTCGGTGACAACAATTTCGTGCCCGGCTTCGGCCAGATGGGTGGCAATGCCGGCACCAATGCCGCTGCCGGCGCCGGTGATCAGTATGTGCATGGTCTGCTGCCTTGAGATGATTCGCGGCAAGGCTAGCAGAACACAAGGGCGTTGCCGACTGTACCAAAGTCCATTGCCGAGCCCGGCAGCGACCTTGGTAAAGTGCGAAGCCGTGCAGATTGGCCAAGGTGAGTGATGATGAAGACCGTGATGCGATCCCTGTTGTTGTCAGTGGCGCTTGTGCTGGTGGCCTGTGATGCCACTAACGATGTAGAGCGGGAGACCGGGCCTGCCGAGGTGCCGTCGGCGCAACACGATAATCAGTTCGCGATGCCGGTGAGGATCACCGAGCACCGCAACGATGACGACCTGGTCAGCGCAGGACTGGGTCTGGACGGGTTGGCCGGACCGGCGCCGGCGTTGTCCGATCCGGAAGCTCCGACCTCGGCCGAACTGCGCAGACTGGCCATCTACACCAACTGGCGCGGTATCGGGCCCCTGTCCCCGGCCGCCGGCCTGGGCGGTTTGCTTGACTCCCTGCCACGCGTGCCGGGCCGCGAGTTTCATGCCTTCCTGACTCTGCCCGATGCCGCTCAGCCTTTCCGGGTGGCCGTGCAACTGCCCGACGACTTCAATCATGCTTCTCCCTGTCTGGTGGTGGCGCCGGCCTCGGGCTCGCGAGGTGTCTATGGCGCCATTGCCATGGCCGCACCCTGGGCATTGCCTCGAGGTTGTGCCGTGGCCTACACCGACAAGGGAGCCGGCACCGATATCTTCGACTTTTCCGACGCCACCGGTACCGATCTGGCCGGGCAACGCGTGCCGGCCGGGGAGGGTGTGCTCGGGCTGGAGTTGGATCCACCCGATGAGCCTACCGATACCGTGGGCATGCGTCATGCCCATTCGGCCGATCATCCGGAAGCCGACTGGGGACATCATGTGCTGGCCGCGGCGGCTTTCGGACTGGATGTGCTGAACGTAGCGCTTGAGGGCGAATTCAGCGCGGGAAACACCCGCATCATCGCGGCCGCGGTATCCAATGGTGGCAATGCCGTCCTTCGCGCCGCCGAGGCTGATGACGGAGGGCTGCTCGACGCAGTCGTTTCGGTCATGCCCAATATCACGCCGCTGGGTCAGCCGTCGCTCTATGACTATGCCACCCTCGCGGCCCTCTTCCAGCCCTGCCTGCTGGCCGATGAAGAGTTCACGACTGGGTTGCCGCTGGGCACCCCGCAGCTTGCAAGTGCCGGCCGGTCGCGCTGCGAGTCGCTGGCGCAAGCCGGGATGCTGGATCGCGCCGAGCCTGCGGCGGCTCGGGAAGTGTTGATGGACGCGGGCTTCGACGAGCCGGCGCTGAGTCAGGCGGCGGTCAACGTGACCCTGGATTTCTGGCGATCGGTCGTGGTCAGCTACGCATCGAGCTACCTGCAACGCGGCCCCTTCGACATGCCCTGCGGTTTTTCACT
>SKZJ01000017.1 GCA_007127425.1 Wenzhouxiangella sp. | reverse complement strand
TACTTCTGGCCCGAACGCATTTTAATTCGATTACCCCGGAAAACGTCACTAAGTGGGAACTCATACATCCTGAGAAAGGTGAGTATGATTTTGAGGCCGCAGACCGGTTTGTGGAGTTTGGTGAAGAGAATGGTATGTTCATGGTTGGGCATACACTCGTGTGGCATAGCCAGACTCCAGACTGGGTTTTTGAGGATGAAGATGGTGATCCACGGAGTCGAGATGAACTCATGGAAATTATGCGGGAGCATATTCATACGGTTGTAGGCAGATATGCTGGACGGATTCACGCATGGGATGTTGTCAATGAAGCTTTGAACGAAGACGGATCTTTGCGTGAATCTCCATGGTATGAAATTATCGGCGAGGATTATCTTATCAAAGCATTTGAATACGCACGCGAAGCTGATCCAGATGCCGAGCTTTATTACAACGATTATTCACTCGAAGACACCGAGAAACTGGAGGGGGCAATCCGGTTGGTGGAGTATCTTCAGGAAAATAATGCACCGATAACAGGAATCGGAACTCAGGGGCATTATCTTATGGATTGGCCCAGTATTGAAGATGTGGAAAAAACAATAACCGATCTTGCTGCGCTTGGCATCGATGTAATGGTGACTGAGATGGATATCGATGTGCTGCCACCTGCCTTTGAATATCAGGGAGCAGATATTGCGATGCGGGCCGATCTCGAAGATGACCTAAACCCATATCCCGATGAATTGCCTGATTATATGCAGGAGGAACTCGCAGAGCGGTACAAAGAGATCTTCGAAGTATTTCTCAAACACCGGGATGTTATTACCCGCGTGACGTTCTGGGGTGTTACCGACGGTGATTCATGGAAAAACAACTGGCCGGTCAGAGGAAGAACAAATTATCCGTTACTCTTTGACAGGGAATGGCAACCGAAACTGGCGTTCTTTTCTGTCGTAGAATTAGCTCAAGATGTATTAGACAATGAATAGGATATAGTATGAAAATTCTTCAACTATCGGTTCTCAGTCTTTTTCTGATTCTGACAGGTTTTGAAACCGATCAATTACCGGCACTACAGGATGTTTTTGAGGATGCTTTCCTTATGGGTGTTGCCATTGATCGACAGCATATCTTTGCGCACGAACCTTCAGCTACTGAAACAGTTAAACGGGCAAACCGGCGGGGATATTCATATCAATGTCAGATAATTGTCGACCCGCCTGCGCTTGATCTTGTTACGTATCATTATAATTCCATTACAACTGAAAATGTTTTAAAGTGGGAAGAGGTTCACCCTGAACCGGGTGTTTATGATTTTGCCGCATCCGACAGATTCGTGGAAATAGGTGAAGCGAACGATATGTTTATGAACGGTCACACATTGATCTGGCATAATCAAACACCGGATTGGGTTTTTGAAGATGAGCATGGTAACGAATTAGATCGGGATGCTTTGCTTGAGCGGATGCGCGATCATATTCATATGGTCGTCGGTCGTTACAAAGGGCGAATTCATGCCTGGGATGTGGTGAATGAAGCCGTTAATCTTGATGGTTCGTTACGTGAATCCCGCTGGTATGATATAATCGGTGAGGAGTATCTCGTGAAAGCCTTCCGGTTTGCACACGAAGCCGATCCGGATGCACAATTGTACTATAATGATTTCCTTCTGGAGATACCTGCAAAACGTCAGGGAGTGATTCGTTTGATTGAGTATCTTCAGGAAAATAATGCTCCCATCCATGGAGTCGGTTCGCAGAGTCATTTTAACCTTCTTGAATTTCACGATCTTGAGGAAGTAGATCAATCAATTGTGGAGCTTGGAGAGCTCGGCATTGATGTTATGATTACGGAGTTAGATATCAACGTTCTTCCCCGTCCGGGAAGTAACACCGAATTGACCGATGAATTAAATCCGTACACCGACGGGTTGCCTGATGCCGTAGCAGAAGAACTTGCAAACCGTTATCGTGAGTTATTTGAAATATACCTCAAGAATCGGGATATCATAACACGTGTTACATTCTGGAATGTAACCGACCGGGATTCGTGGCTTAATTATCTACCCATTGAAGGAAGAACAAATTATCCATTGCTGTTTGACCGGGATTATCAACCGAAACGGGCTTTTTATACAGTTGTTGACCGTGCAAAGGAAATTTTAAAAGAACGACTGTGATGCAATGCGTTTGCATTCAGTGGTTTTGTGTTTATTTAACAAAAACTTAATTTTACGAATAATTAAACTATGATTATTCAAAATGCAAAAGTAATAGTGTGCAGTCCCGGGAGAAATTTTGTCACGCTGAAAATTAACACCGATGAAGGGATTTATGGGGTAGGTGACGGTACACTGAACGGAAGAGAACTTCCTGTGGTATCCTATCTGAAGGATCACATCATTCCCTGTCTCATCGGTCGGGATCCATTTCAAATTGAAGATATCTGGCAATATCTCTACAAAGGAGCGTACTGGCGCCGGGGACCTGTTACAATGGCTGCAATTGGTGCCGTTGATATGGCTCTCTGGGATATAAAAGCTAAGGCACTCCAAACCCCGTTGTATAACTTGCTGGGGGGAAAATCACGGGATCGCGTGATGGTGTACAGCCATGCAAACGGATGTGATTTGGAGGCATCCATCGATGTGGTCGGGAAACATCTTGATGAAGGATATAAAGCGGTACGGATCCAAAGCGGGATACCGGGAGTTGCTGGTACCTATGGTGTAACAAATACAAAAGATCCGTATGAACCTGCTCAAAGGGGACTCCCTCCCGAGAGCAAGCATTGGTCTACCGAGAAATATCTTAAGTATGTGCCTACATTGTTCCAAAAAATCCGTGATACGTTTGGTGATGAGCCTCGTTTGCTGCATGATTGTCATCACCGCTTAACGCCAATCGAAGCAGGAAGGCTTGGAAAAGAGCTTGAACCGTATCATCTCTTCTGGATTGAGGATTGTATACCCGCAGAATTACAGGAAGGGTTCCGTGTTATACGTCAGCACACTACAACTCCACTTGCCGTCGGAGAAGTCTTTAACTCAATATGGGATACTCATATATTGATCTCCGAAATGTTAATCGATTACATACGAACTTCGATTTGTCACGGGGGTGGAATTTCGCATATGAAAAAAGTTGTTTCGTTTGCCGAGTTATATCATGTTAAAACGGGATTTCATGGGGCAACCGATCTATCGCCGGTGACGCTTGCCGCCTCACTTCACTTTGATTTAGCAATTAATAATTTCGGGATTCAGGAATATATGCCGCATAATGAACTGACCGATGAAGTATTCCCGCATGCATATTATTTTAAAGACGGGTTTATGTATCCCGGTGATGAGCCGGGACTCGGAGTTGATATGGATGAGGAGAAGGCAGCGGAATATCCCTATGAAAGAGCTTACCTCCCGATTAACCGGAAAGAGGATGGAACATTATTCGATTGGTAATATTCTTATTTGTGTGGCTACAATTACATCTCATTATAAAACAAATAGTAAAAATAGGATCTTCTCATACTGCCAGTATGTAACTCCGGCTTAATATGAGAATACGTATAACATTTGTTCATCATCCGATACGATATATACAATTCTCTCATCTGGATTGAGGGCGATTCCTTCACCATCGTTTATATATGTATTATACATTCGGATTGACTCTCCCTGAAGGTCAGTCACAACAATTTTTTCGTATTCAATGCTTAAAATCCATAATGTCTGTTCGTCGGTATTAAAGGTAATACCCGACAGGTCGGTTATAGTAAATATACCGGTGAAATCCACCTTAAGTTTATTAATAATTTCTACATCTGAATTAAGTTCAATCAGCAACCGGGGATTTTTCTCATTAACCACAAAGAAATGTCCGTTATTGGGATTTATGGTTATTCCTTCAAGTCCGTCGTTCTCGTATTGACGCTCGATGTTAAGGTGTACACGGTTAAGAATTGTACCCTTTCTTGAGACATTGACAAGTTCACGTGATCGTTCCTCAACGACCCATAGTGTATGATCCACCGGATGAACAACGATACCTTCCATATCCTCACTATCAATGAGAATTTCATCAATGATTTCACCGGTGAACGTAATACTGTATATACTGCCGCCGGGTACATCGCTCACCGACCAGAGATGCTCACTGCCGGGATCCAATGCAAGTCCCGATGGCCCAGGAAAAGATAATGGAAAGTATTCTAACAATTCGAGTTCAAGGATATCATCCGGATATACCGGATTATCATGGCATCCCGGCAATAAAAGAAATGAAAAAATAATTATATGCAGACGAAAACGTCTTGTCATCGTTCAACTCTTCCCGATCCGCCGCCCCGGACAAGTTTAAGTACTTCGTCTTTTGAGACAAGGTTAAAATCACCCGGTATCGTTTGTTTCAGACAGGATGCTGCTACCGCGAATTCCAGTGCTTCCCGTGTAGAGTTTAGCGATAACAAGCCATAGATCAGTCCCGAGGCGAATGAGTCACCACCGCCAACCCGGTCAACAATCGCGATATCATAGCGCGTTGATCTGACAGGATGGGAGCATTCTTTATCGTCATGTAATATTGCGCTCCAGCCGTTGCGGCTTGCAGAATAACTTTCTCTTAACGTAATGGCAACCGTGCTGAAATTATATTTCTTTTTAATCGAACGGGCAAGATTGAAATAACCTTCTTCATCGAGTTCAGCCGCTTCTACATTTGTTGATCCGGCTTCGAATCCGAGACTCTTCTGTATATCTTCTTCGTTGGCTATACAAACATCGACATATTCCATCAATGGATTCATAACTGTCTGAGCTTCTTTTTCACTCCATAATTTTTTCCTGAAGTTGAGGTCGCTGCTGATGACAACACCGGATTTTTTTGCCGCTTCACATGCTGCTTTTAAACAATCCTGTGCATTTTTTCCAAGGGCCGGCGTGATACCTGTCCAATGAAACCAATCGGCATTTTCAAATATTTTTTCCCAATCAACCATATCAGGACGCATTTCGGTTACTGCAGAGTTTGCACGATCATATATGACTTTGGATGCACGCTGACTGGCACCGGTTTCCAGAAAGTATATTCCCACACGGTCGCCGCCACGGACGATATAATCCGTTTTGACACCGTAATGTCTTACTGCATTCACGGCAGATTCTCCGATTTCATGTTCCGGCAAGCGGGTTATGAAGTAGCTGTCGAGACCGAAGCCGGCAAGGGCAACGGCTACATTCGCTTCACCGCCGCCATACGTGGCATCAAATTGATTGGTCTGTATAAATCTTGTGTAACCCGGCGTTGAAAGCCGGAGCATTATTTCACCGAAGGTTATAGTTTTCTTTTTCATTTATTATCAATTATGTTTATTGATAGTTATTTCAGATAAAGCATACGTTTACTTTCAACATATTCTCCGGTTTGTATGCGGAAAATGTATAAACCAGTCGATAACTCAGAAGCATCGAAAGTCACGGTATGCAAGCCGGGATCCATAAATCCGTCAACAAGCTGAACAACTTCTCTTCCCAGGACATCGTATACATTTAATTTGACATTGTTAGCTTCCGTTAATGCAAACATTATTTGTGTTGAAGAATTGAATGGATTAGGGTAGTTTTGATACAATTCAAACATTTCAGGAAGTTCATCTTTACTCTGTACTTCAGTTACAAAGTCATCTGTTGCTTTAACTTCGATATTTGATACAGCCATCTTGGAACGCTGTCCGCTTTCTTCATCCACTCTTTTTCCGGTGTAATAGTAGCGCCAGAAGAGTTGAACATATGCCTTGTTGTCGACTTCAGCAGGCAAACGAATCGGACCGATCTGTTCCCGGTGACTTTCGTTTTCATTTCGTTCATACTCAACCGGATTACCGCTATTATCGGTTACATCTATAAACTGTCCCTCATCGCCGAGACGATATTGCAACCGGAGATTGTAAACGCGTGAATTCGGTAGTACCGTTAATCCTTCCCAGGTTACATCAATGTCTTTTTTCCCCTGTGTGTTCAATGCCAGAATTGCACCACCCAAACGCCTGCCCGGATATCCCGGATTCCCTTCTTCATTGCTTGTATTAATGAAGGCGAATCCGTCGTTGCCGAGTCCATTAATTCTCGTACGGGAGTCAAGGTCATAGACGCCGTAGGTGAAATCATCAACGTGTGCATCCAAGCCGGGTTCAAGTTCATCCATATAAACAAAAGCCATGTTGTCCGGATATACACCCGCAGGCAAGTCGGCAGACCACTCGTCGAATGTATACACGCCTTCTGAAAGCTTGAACGGTTCGGGGAAGAAATCGGCGTCATGATCAATTTCAAACACAGCAGTAATCGACTTGTCGGTGACCATCGGTAAGACAATTTCAGGATCAGATTCATCACCGTTGTAACCTTCCCAGTGTGAAAAAACATAACCGGGATATGTTTCTGCTTTTAAGGTTATTGGTATATTATGAAAATAAGTGCCCGTCCAGGGATATGGAGCAGGATCGACCCCCGGTGTCGTACCTTTTATATCGACGGTGTTCATCCGAACATATCCGGCGGATGACTCGTTTACATTAACCGTAATTTCGACCTGTTCCTGTATATTGAAAAATTCAGCTATATGGTTGCGTACATGACTCGGGCGTGAACTGACGAAATTCTGCATCACATTGATCTGGTCGTTCCATCCTGACAACGATCCCCAGGCCGGTCTGTTCCAGCGTTCGAGCTGTTCCGCGATTTCAGGAACAAGGACATCTGCCATCTCATCAATTATGCTATGAACCCGCTCTGGCCGAAATGCGGTATTCAGTTGATCGGCAAACCGGTTGATGAATGTGTGACGAAATGTTTCATTCTCAAGAAAACTACGCAACAGGAATGTTGACCAGGGGGGATTTGGCCAGCTGGGGCCGTTCGGTTCGGTAGCAAATCTGATTGAATTGATGCTCGGTTGTCTGCCGTATAATCCGAATCCAAAATCGGTATCGTACATCAACCAGCGCCACCTGCCGTCTTTTCCATAGGGTGCATCGGGTTCATATTGATTTGTTTGATATCGCCAATAGTCCATATTATTACCCGGCCAGTCTTCATTACCGAGATATATCTGGGCAATTTGGTAATCCACAAAGTTTTCAACATCGATGCGGGTTTGTATATACTTGTAATGGTCGTCCCCGGATAATCCATATGTTTCAATGTAATCTATAGTCTCGTTGTAGTGGGTGTTGCTGCCTTCTTTAACCCATGCATTTCCTTCAAGCAGATCTACCCGGTCGTCTTCCAGATTGTATACGCGGCTCAGATAGTGACGGTCGTACCGTTCGCGAAAATTATGTATTCCCCAGTATTCCCCGTTGATGAATACAATAGCCGGTCGGTATGCCTGAACGTCGAAGTTCATATGACCGACGACCTCCTGCATAGCTGCATCCCTGAACAGGGTGAACTCAAAATCATTTCCCGAGTTGCGGAGCATTAAACGGTTATATGCAGTATACGGAAGATCGGGAAAGATCCGGTGGTAGAAACGGTTATCGCTGTACATATTTCGTGCATACAGGCGAAGCGATTTCATCGGAAACGATCTGCTCCAACCGCCGTGAATACGTACTCCCATTAATTGTTTCAATGATGCTTCAATATCATTTTCTTCATATAGCTCCATGTATGCTGGAAATTCCCACTTGATACCACGTTGGTGGTAGTTGGCCGGTGTACCGCCGTCGGGGGTACCACCCTCATCTGAGCGCCAATTGTCATATATTGTACCCGGAACATAGATTCCTGATTCATAATCGAACAGATAATCTTCCTGTATTGCGAATGATACAACAGGCAAGCTGTACCGGCTGCGCCCTTCCGGTGTGACGAAGTATGTATGTGTGGTTTCCGTACTTGATAATGCACCGGTTTTTACTGCTTTTGCGCGAATTACGGTACCTTTGAAGATCGATTGCGACGGAAAGTAATTGGGTGAATGGGCATTATCATATGTTGAGTGAATACGGCTGATTCGATTTTCATCATTTGTGCGGTTGGTGATTCCGATCGGATTTGAATATTCGAATGATTGAAATGTTGCATTGACGAGTGAACCGTCGGAATCCCAGGAATTATACCGGTATCTGTTTTTATACTGATAGGTTTGCCCATCCAGATTTTCCGGATCAGGTTCGGAGCCATCGAGTGTATATACAATTGTAACATCTGGATCGGGATGGTTGAGTGTTAGATCAAAGGATCCTGTATAAAATCCCCCGGAATGTGAAAACTCGACCGGTTCAAGCAGCTCCTGGTATCCGCTGGTAATGTTCGGTGCACCGGGTGTTG